>JBBSBT010000172.1:0-6581 GCA_038250985.1 Bacteroidales bacterium | reverse complement strand
TTTACCAGGGCCAATCCAATTCCAAAGCCTTGATGCGATTCGCTTTTTTGATAAAAGCGTTCAAATAAACCAGCTAAATCTTCCTTCCGTATTTCGCTGTTTGAATTGTTAAAAACCATTTCCAGGTGATTGCTATGTATCTTCGATTCAAAATGTATGCTTCCATTTTCAGTAGTATATTTTAATGCATTGGAAAGCAGGTTGGTAACAATTTTTTGTATCACATCTTTATCAAAATAATGATTTTCAGTATTCTTTTCAATTGAACCTGAATAAAGAAACTGATTTTCTTTGGCCTGAAATTCATAGGGTTCAACAATTGAAGCGAGAAACAAGCTTACATTTCCTTCTTTCAGAATCAATTTAAGCTTGCCACTGTCGATTTTCGAAAGTTCGAGTAACTGATCAACCAATTCGAGCAAACGGCCGGAATTTTTATCAATCATTTTCAACTGTTTCAGTTGAGAATCATTGGTAATTTCTGTCTGCAAATTTTGCAGCGGACTTTTTATTAAGGTAAGGGGTGTTCTGAACTCATGTGAAATGTTGGCGAAAAATTTAGATTTCAGTTCGTTGAGCTCTGTTAATTTTTGAGCTGTTTTGATTTTATTTTTGTACATATAAAACAGAGACGCAAACCCCGAGATAATTATCAGAAAAATTCCGATAAACAGATTTCGTTGCCTCGCTTTTTTGGCCTCGGCCAAACTATTTTTGGTTGTAAGGACAGCTATTTCCTTTTCCTTTTTCGCTGTCTCGTATTTGGTTTCGAGTTCAAATATCTTTTTATCAGTTCCGTTTTTGTCAATTTCATCTCGCACATTTATATAATCCTCATAGGTTTTGCTCAGCATTTTATAATTCTTTGTTTCGGTATAAATTCCAATAAGCTCTTCATACAGATCTGTCTTTTTGGAATCATATTGCTGATGCATCGAAATAGCTCTATTGTATAGCGCGATCGATTTGCCATAATCTTTCTTCATCTTGTACATATAAGCCAGGTAACCAACTGCCCTGCTTTGCAGGGCTTTGTCATGACTTTTAAAAATAATGTCGTAATACTCCAGATAATCTTTTTCTGCATCAACAAACCGTTTCATTTTAATAAATAAATAGCCACGTACAATTATTGCATACGTATAGTTGGGCCCGCTAATATCATATTTGTAGTATTTAATTGCCTCATTAATAAGAGGTAAAGCATCGTTAAATTTGTCTTCATTTGCATATAGTTGCGCCAAACCAGTATTGAGCTCCTGAATACCTTTGTTGTCATTTAGTTTTTCGTAAATAGATTTTGATTTCAAATAATACCCGAGCGTTTTTTTGTAGCCATCAGTTACCCTCACTGCATAACCTAAATAATTGTAGAGTTTGGCATGAAACGCTGAAATTTTTAGTGAATCATTGTTATCGCAAATCGAATCGGCCTTTGAGTACATTTTAAAGGCATTGGTGAAATCATTTTTATTCAGGTAGAAATTGCCGAGAATCATATATCCTCTTGTGATAATATTGTCGTTTTTGATCTCGTGACCAATCTTTATTCCTTTTTTTACATAGAAATCAGAAGAATCATAGACTGATTGTTGGTTGTATTCGCTCCCAATGTTATAATAGATACTAGCCAGATATAGCTTTGAATTTTTAAATTCCGTTAGCATATTATTGAATTCGTAAATTGCAGCATCTTTTGAGATATTAACATCTATCCAAAAAGCTTTTTTAGTTCGGCTGTCGTACAATAATTTATAATCTTTTGCGAGCCGGGCATAATAGATACTTTGTTCGACTAACGTTTTTATGGAATCTTTCTGCTGTGAAATATTTGCTAACGCTAAATATTCCTTTGATTTTACGGTATTGGATTTTGTGGTTTTTATAATTCGTAAAATGGAATCCTTTTTTTGTTCCTGTCCGGATAAGATGGAGGAAATTAAGAGGATTGACGCGATCAGAAATAGCTTATTCATAGTTTGGAAGCTTATGATTAGTTAGGCAAGCATACTATTTAAAATGATAACATATCAAATATATAACATATTTCATATAATGAATCGGCTTACTAAAAATATAGTTTTGAATTTTATGCTCTTTTGTTACTTCCGGTCCAACTGATACTGTTCGCTGTTATCTTTTTTATTATTATGACGAGGAGATGGATACCTTTTACCAATTCGAACCAGGCATTTGGTTATAACCGGTTCTGTTACCTGAGCGCCTACATGAGCATAATAAATTTTACCGGGAATGATTCAATTTCAGGAACAGCCTGAAAATGTTGCAGTAGTATTTAAATTACAAATCGGAAAACCGGTTTGAATAAATCCTGCCAGGATGAATTGCGATATGGCCTGATTGTGAAAGGGACTAGAAAAATTCGTCCCAATTCAGAGAAATCTTACCGCGGAATTCCGGGAAGCAGAATAGAGACTCAACGCATTCTGACATGTAATCATTTAAACCAGTACCAATTTCGTTACTGATGCAAAAATTAAAAGTTTGTCCATTCCGCTCCGGCATCAGCATCCCAGCCATATTTCTTTGACACAGTGTTTACGCCTGTTTTGCCCGTATTGTAATAGGTCCAGCCAATTCGCGTTGCCTCCAGCGTTACTGAAGTTGACATGATGCTATTGCATCCCATTGCTTCGGTACAGGCTGTTACTCTGATCTGTTCCATTTTAATTGTATAAGCCACTATAGGTGCACCCATCGTACGGACGGGAGATAAAACAGTTACCTCAGCTTTGGATAGAACCTCACCGGAAGCCATAGCACGTTTCAGATCGGCAGAAGCACCAATCACCTCCATAGTGAAGCTGGTCTGGGTGTTATTTTTCCCTCCTGAGTTAATTGTAGTTGCCTGTATTGCTCCTTCAAAACCTTTCATAACGACTTCACCCTTGATTAGTTTTCCGCCGGCACCGGTTAATTTGATGAATACAGTATTGATTTGCGCCATTACAAATAAAGGCGCCATTGCTAAAATAAAAATGATTTTGCGCATAACATTTTGTTTTAATTAGTAACTATTGAAATTTAACTTTTAATTCATTCAAGCATAAGTGTAATCATTGATTATTGGATCATATCCCGAATTGCTTCGGTCAGATATTCAAAGTATTAGATCAATCTTCTACAGCTTTCAAACCTGGCAAAAATCTGTTCAACACTACTTCGTACCCCATCAAAATCTTTAGAGTTATAAATTTCATAACTCTTTTCAATTATTATTTTAATCATTAGTTTAGGATGTTATTTAATCATGATGACCTACTTATTTTATCCATACCTTTTTAATTACTTCATTATTACCACAAAGCATTTTTATAATATAAATACCGGGAGTTGTTATATCCTCCTTGTTAAGTCCTTTAGAAATTTTTGCGGTTTTTACCAGTTGACCTGTAACATTGTAGATGAATACTACACCGGCAACCTGTGACACCATATCAATATATACTGATTTGTCGACTACATAAATATTTGCAATAGCAGTTTTGGGATCACTATTCTCAATACCAAGAACAATAGCCGGCGTAACAACACCAATATTGAAATTATTTTGAGATGCAAAAGAACTCTTGTTGAATACTTTTAAAAAGTAAGTGCTACCAATTGATAAATCGGATGCATCATATATAGTGCTATCATTGTAATTAGTAACGCAGGCAATGGAATTTAATGCAGAACAGTCGCCTCCTGAATAAAGCTGAAAATTCATTGTTTCGGGCATGGTTGCATTTGTTAAAAGTATGCGATGCTTTGTTGAAGTTGCAATAAACTTGTACCAAACATCATATGACTTACTATTTGTACAATCAGGAGAATTGCTTATGGTTGCTGATGTGAGTGTTCCAACTGAAGCGATAAATGTACCATTGTCAGAAGGAGTAAGTATAACTGCATTTATACAACTGTCGTTTGCAGGTGGCGGAGGGATATCGGGGTTGCCAATATAAATGCGTATACCCTGGTAGCCACCTGAACTTGGATATTCATACCCATATAAAAATTGTGAAACTGACCCGGCAACAATCCTGAATTCAGCATAGCCGGGAGAACTGCCGTTGTCAATAGCATTAATCATTTTACTTTCAGTTGGAAAAGTACTGGTATAACCTGGCGAGCTATAAGTTAAGTTTGTTGCACTAAAGCCAGGGTTACTATTAGGGTTGATACCTGTAAAATTCCTGGAAGCAAGCGACCAGGCGGTACTCTCACTATTAATATTTTGCAATGATATCCATTCGGGGGCACTTAGTGTTTCAATACTTTCAACAATAATATTTGTCGGCGAAAGACCATCCAACGTATTGGCTGCTACGCCATTAATATTAATATCTTTATAAATATCGAACTGATATTTAAATCCCCACCAGCCTCCAAAGCCACCCGAACGAAAAGGGGAAGATGCTGTTTTTGTAACATTTACTCCAACGGTTGTACCATTCGGATCGTCAGCTATATGCCTTACCCTAATCCACAAATTTTTACCCGAATAATCTTTCACTGCATAATAAAGGCCATCATTAAAAATCGGATGTGTGTTTGGTGCTGTACTAAAGTTAAAATTCACCAGCGACTGGCCGGATGATGTGAGGCTGTTTCCTGTTGCTGTGTAATATATTGCGTTTTGAAAATCAACATAGACTTGAGCTTTTAAATTGTTTACTATTACACAGGTAAACAAAAGTAAAGTAGCGAGGATAAAATTTTTCATGATTAATTGTTTTTAAATTAGGACTTGGTTTATCAGTTATAGATTTCATTTACATGTTTTTATGCCGGTGCGTTCATTTCTTCATTAACAAGATATTCATTCGTGTGTTCCTTTATTTTGGCAACACCTCTTAGTGTATTAATAAAGGGGATAACGAATCTTGTATTTTTCTTTTGCTGTTCCATAGTATATTAAGTAACTGCTGAATTTCTATGTTAAAGTTATTAGGCACAAATTTCTCAGTGTTTTGTCGGGCTGAGCGGTCCTGAAAGCAATAGAGACGAAGCTCACAAATGCAAGCAGAAACGGAGTGTTTATGGTTATATGAGGGCATATCGTTTCGATTGTTTATGGATATATTTAATGTAAAAGTTGCTCTGGTTTTAAGAATTGAGATTCATTTTTACTACTTTCAGACAGTCCTTAATGACTAGATTAATTTGATCCGGTTTATTTCGATAAAGAAAATCCGGTAAAGATTCCTGAGCCGGGGAATTTGGCATCGTTCATCCAAAACACTCTTCCACCTTTAATGGCAGTAAAATAAACATCAAATGTTTTGGGTTTGCCTTCTATGTCCGAAAAATACATCTGCCAGTTGTTAAGCGATTTATAAGTGCCATCACTTTTGGATTGGGCCAAATCCATTGCTCCGCCGTACGAATTTACTGCCACTAATTGCCAATGGTAATTATAGCCGGTTTTAAATACAAACCATGCTGACGATGTATACGTACTCATACCGGCAGAAGCTCCTGTGTAATAATTGGCATAATATGTATTGCTGGAAAAGGAGTCTTTCCATTCACCGGTGTTATTAAGATCGGAAGCTGCAACTGCAAATTTATTGTAGCTAACCATATTTTCTAAATGGTCAAAAATTCCAGGATCTGCTTTAACTAAAGCACCCTTGCTATTGTCCACTACCCATCCGCCCATATATTCCGAGATTGAACCCCATCGGATCGTTTCCGGATTAAACCCAAACTCCTGTGTAAAGGAATTGTTGTCAGGAGTCACCACTTCGAACCACCCGCCACCTCTGCGGAAAAGCACAACAAAAACTGATTTGCCGGTTTGGTTTTCCGTAGCGTAACCTGTACCAAAATATGGACGTTTATAATCTTCCACATAACTTGTTTTGAAATTTTTCAGATTGCTGTATCGGGGAGCAACCAGAATATTCCAGGCACCTGTGGTCAGCACATCGGGGTCCGCGGGGAAAATAGTTCCGTCTTTCGGGAAATGTATAAGCACTTTTATATTTCCTTTTGTTACTTCCACCCAATCTTGTTTTATGTTACTCGTCCATCCATCATCGAAATTAGTGGTGGAAAATGCAAAACCAGGCTGGTTTGAAGTTGTATTTGTGGGTTCCGGAATTACCGGGTTGGTGTTGATATCAGAAACCGGATTGATATCAGGTTTTGCCAGGCTGACTGATTCCAGGAGGCTTTGTATCTGGCCCAGGTAATCCTTGCTGTTGTTAATAGCTATGATGCTTACAACCCTGCCGTTACCACTAATAACACTAAGTATCGCCTGGGCATCACTTTTATTAAAGGAAAATGTTCCGGAACCAACTTTAATTTTCCAACCCTCGGCTTCCTGTATGCCGCATGACTTTGGCGCTTCCTTTATTTGATAAGGATCTGCTGCCAGGATCTGCCATTCGCTGTCAAAATCGGCCTCAATACTGCCTTTGCTTGTGGTACTCCGGTAAATCCCTATCTGGCACCATGTTTTTTTAGCTTTATCAGTTTTTGTATAACTGACCAGGTTGTTTTTCACTTCCTTTTTCCATCCGTCTTGTTTTGGCGGAGGAGTGTACGTAGTTTGATCAAAGGTCTCA
>JBBSBT010000171.1:0-6593 GCA_038250985.1 Bacteroidales bacterium | reverse complement strand
TACATATATCAATTCATTAATCAAGCCATTGTAGTATAACAGTGACGTGAGGGAGTAATTTTTCTGCCGCCTATTTATTCGCCCCTCAAAAATCCCTACTTTTGCCGGAATGAAAACACTTAGAATCTATCGGAATATTCATGCCTGGCAAATGAGACATATTAAGCCAAGGTCGTTTGTTCTGTTTCTAGCCATTTTAACAGGTGCTTTTGGCGGCATGTCAGCCATCATCCTGAAAAATGCTGTTTTTTATCTGCATCATTTTCTTACCCTGGGGTTTAATTTGAAAAACTTTAATCTCTTATACCTGGCCTATCCTTTTTTGGGTATTATGCTCACCTATCTGTTTGCCAAGTATATTGTAAAAGATAATATTTCTCACGGAATTACGCGCGTATTAAGGGCTATATCGAAGGATAAATCAATTATTAAGCCTCACAATATGTACACCTCAATGTTTGCCAGTACCCTGACTGTCGGGTTTGGGGGTTCGGTAGGACTGGAGGCTCCGATTGTTTTCACAGGTTCGGCCATAGGATCAAATATCGCGCGGCTCATGCGGCTCGATTATCATTCCACTACCCTGCTGGTAGGCTGCGGTGCTGCAGGCGCCATAGCAAGTATCTTTAAAGCGCCCATTACCGGGGTTATTTTTGCCCTTGAGGTGCTGATGCTCGACCTCACCATGTCGAGCCTGGTACCATTGCTTATTTCAGCAACAGTGGGCACATCATTAGCCTACCTGTTCATGGGGCGTGGTTTTCTTTTCACGTTCGACGTTACCGAGGGTTTCAAACTTGCCAACCTCCCTTTTTATCTTATTTTGGGCGTCTTTACCGGGCTGGTTTCCGTCTATTTTACAAAAGCTAATTTCTCGCTCGAAACACGGTTTAAAAAAATTAAAAGCGGTAGCCTGAGAATGATCGCCGGTGGTTTGATCGCCAGTTTTCTGATCTTTCTTTTCCCTCCCCTTTTCGGGGAAGGGTATACTACACTGAATGCATTACTTACCGGCCAGGGAAGTAGTATTTTCGAAGGGAGTTTCTTTTATGGGCTGCCGAACAGCTTCTTCCTGATGACTGGATTCCTGGTTTTGCTTCTGGTATTTAAAGTTATTGCCATGACGGCTACAAACGGCGGTGGCGGCGTTGGAGGTATTTTTGCACCCACCCTGTTCATGGGCGGCATTTCAGGTTTTTTTCTTGCCAAAATAATAAATCTGGTATTTAACGACCAGATTCCTGAATCAAATTTTGTCCTGGCCGGAATGGCCGGAGTTATGTCGGGCGTCATGCACGCGCCGCTGACTGCCATATTCCTGATTGCTGAAATTACGGGTGGATACCAGTTTTTTATCCCGCTTACCTTCACCTCAATCATCGCATACCTTACCATCATGTCGTTCGAACCTCATTCCATTTATACAAAACGGTTGGCAGCAATGGGCGAACTGATCACCCATCACAGAGATAAATCAACGCTTTCGATGATGACCATTGAGAACCTGGTCGAAACAAATTTCAGTAAAGTCAGCCCCGAAGCAACCCTTGGAGATTTTGTGCAGATAGTTGCGAAATCGAAACGCAATGTTTTCCCGGTGGTTGATAATGATAATATCTTCCTGGGCGTGATTTTTATAAGCGAAATCAGGGATATAATTTTCAAAACGGAGCTTTACGATACGACTTATATGAGCACGCTCATGTATATGCCTGAAGTGTATGTCGAAAGTAATGCCACCATGGAAGATGTTGCCCAGAAATTTTCACTTTCGGCTAATTATAATATCCCTGTACTGAGCAATGGCAAATACCTTGGTTTTGTTTCACGGGCCAATGTTTTCTCGGCTTATCGCAAACTGGTTAAAGAATTTTCGCAAGAGTAGAAATTCTTTCTAAAGTAAATTTCCTGGTTCCTCCCATATGCCTGTTCCGCGCTATCTCCTCTGCAAAAATTCATATTTAATCCCTATCCGTACACACTTTATCCGTGGGGAATAGGAATATCAACAGGCTGCAAGTTTCAACTCACTAAAAACTTCCTTAAACAGCACATAAACAGACAAAGCACTCTGCCGGCTAATCGTTTTCGGTGTATGAGTCAGGTTCGTTTTTCTTTTTTGCAGTTAAGACCCTGTAGAAAAAATAGCCGCAAAACCCTGTAACTATCGTTGTAGTGGTGATCCACATGATTAAAGCTGAAGTTGTCATAACCCTAAAATTTGATGTTGTAATATATAAGCCGTGGCTCCGGCAAAGTACCCAAGCAATGCGTAAAAGGTAATTTTTTTCATGTACCAGAAAAAGGTGATCTTCTCCATACCCATGGCAGCAACTCCTGCTGCCGAACCAATAATCAGTGCACTTCCGCCGGTTCCGGCACAATATGCCAGAAATTCCCAGAAATAATGGTCTGTTGGATAGGTGTGCAAATCGTACATGCCGATGGCGGCTGCAACCAATGGCACATTATCGACAATGGACGAAAGGAGTCCGATTGAAATGACTTCAATATTTATATTGCCGATTGTTTCTTTCATAAAAGTTGCAAGGTGAGTGAGCTGCCCGGCACTTTGAAGTGCGGAGATGGAAATAAGTATTCCCAAAAAGAATAAGACACTGGGCATATCAATTTTTCTCAATGCATGAAGAACAGAATAGGTACTTTTAACCGATTCGTCTTTATCTTTATGTATTATTTCCGAAATCACCCATAACACACCCAATCCGAACATCATTCCCATGAAAGGAGGAAGATGGGTAATGGTTTTGAAAACCGGAACAAAGAGAAGGGCGCCAACGCCGGAAAAGAAAATTAGTTTTCGTTCAAAATCTGAGGCCGTGGGCTTATCCGCTTTAGCTGCACGAGTGACACCACTCAGGTTACCCTTCAGGGTAAAGGAAAATGCTGTTAAGGGAACCACAAGTGCTACCAGACTTGGCCCAATTAATTTAATAATGATATTCCAGGTCGATATCTGCCCGCCAATCCAAAGCATGGTGGTTGTAACATCGCCAATTGGTGACCAGGCACCGCCGGCATTTGCCGCAATTACTACCATCCCGATAAAAAGCATTCGTTCCTGTTTGTCCCCGATGAGTTTTCGCAGCAAAGTAACCATTACAATAGTGGTGGTAAGATTATCCAGTGTTGCTGAAAGAAAAAATGTCAGGAAACCAATTATCCAAACGAGTTTTCGCTTATTCTTAGTCGTGATTAGTTTGGTGATAACTTCAAATCCATCGTGTGCATCTATCAGTTCAACAATAGTCATAGCTCCCATCAGGAAGAATAATATACCTGAGATTTCGCCCAGGTGCTCAGTCAACTGTTCGGAAACGAGATGCACGTCACCTGCTGAAAATATAAAAAACGTCCAGCAGATAACACCTGTGAGTAATGCAATTGCAGATTTGTTGATATTTATTTTATGCTCAAAAGCAATCAGCAAATAGCCGATTACGAATGTTATAATGATAAGTATTTCCATAAATGATTAAGATCAGAAGCAAATGTATTAAATATTCCTGCAGAAATTTGCCCCCATTTTTTCCTGCTATTTAAACCAGGAAACTACTGTTATGATTCGGTTATTTAGTAAGAAAAGACTGGATTCAGCATCAAATATAAACATTTCCATCATTCCCGGCATCTAAACAAGAGAACTAATACGCAGCCTGCTGAAAAGCATGGCTGCGTGTAAGGAAGCAATTCTGAGGTTTTATCTACTGAAAATTAAAATAACATGCACCCTGCCAGATTAAACATATTAGATTTGTACAGGTGTCATGCATGCCCCTGCCTGGCACAAAATGAGTATACGTTGTTTAACGCCTTCGCAATCCGGTTCTAAAAATCCGTTTGAAATATCAGTTGGTTGCGATACGATGAGAATATAGATGATTGTGATACCATACCCATATAATGGTTGTTTTTATCGACAACCGGCAGGTTCCAGGCATGTGTTTTATCAAATTTTTCCATCACCTGTCCCATAGTATCATTTCGACGGATAATGGCATCCGGTACAATCATAATATCTTTGACCAACACCGAATCATACTTTTCCTGATCAAACATAAGTTCGCGGATGTCATTCAGCAGTATAATGCCATAATAGTGGTTTTCACCATCCACAACCGGAAATACATTACGTTTCGACCGGATAATGACCTTGACAAGATCGCGTAGGCTGGCTTCCGGATTAATGGTGAGAATATCCCTTTCAAGAACTTTTTTAATATCCAGTTTTTCGAGGATTCTCTGGTCTTTGGGTAACAATTCGGGTTTTTCATTTCCGAATTTAATTTGTGAAAGTTTTCGGTTGTAAGCCAATATAATATCCGCAGAGGTAATTATCCCCAGAATTACCGGATTAACAGAATTTTCATCAATTACAAGCAATTCATCCAGGTTATGCGAAAGCATTATTTTTTGAGCCTTACTCAGATTATCGTGAGGTTTAACCTTTGGAATTAACTTATTTGTCAGATCCATGGCTGTTTTGTCTGTAAAATTGTTTTCCTGAAGCATAAGCGTAACATCCGAAATATTAAAAGCACCGACTAATTTTCCTTCCTTGCTTACAACAGGAAATATCCGCTGGCTGATGTTCCGGGTAGCTGAAAGTATATCAGCCAACGCCATGGATGCAGTGATGGTGATAAAACTCCTGGTTTTTTTGTATGCTTCCTTTACCAAAATCGTTTCAAAAATATCGGGAGCATATTCGCCCAAATGCGCCTGCGAATACAATTTGCCGGGAACCTGGCTTTCGTAAATGGTCCAGCCCCTGGCAAGCAGGTACGAGAGGGAGCAAACCCACATACTTGGCATTAACAGCGCATAATTCCCGGTGAGTTCGCTTACCATAATGATGGTTGAAATCGGAGTTTTAGCTGCAGCAGCAAAAAAACCAGCCATCCCGACAATGGCAAATGTGGCAGGATATAGTTGTAAACCCGGGAACACAAACTGCATAATATAGCCTATGGCGGCTCCCAGGGTTCCGCCAATTACCATAGAGGGACCAAAAACTCCTGCGCTTCCTCCCGAACTTATTGTAAATGAAGTGGTAAGTATTTTACCCACAGCCACAAGAAGAAGCGCACCAATTCCTATTTTAGCGATACCATCCTGGAATATTTCCTGGAGTATCCCGTACCCTCCACCCATTACATCAATTACATATTTGCGGTCGTTGGTAATAGTGATCAGTAATAATGCCAGGCTACCGGTAAGAAGGCCGCCGATTGCAGGTTTGAGAAATCCGGGTATTTTCAGGTTGGTAAAAAACGTCCGAGTTCCATAAAAGGTTTTCACAAAAACAAAAGCTGCTAAAGCAAGTAATAAAGCTTCAATCGTGTATGGAAAGAGATCCAGTGGGTTTGTAAAACCATGCAGCCCGGCATTGGTAAAAATATGAGCCCATCCAAAACGGAAACTATAAACAGAATAAGCAATAATAGAGGAAACCGTGGCCGGTAACAATACTTCTGTTTCCACTTCGGCTGTGACATAAAGCACTTCGGCCGCAAATATGGCACCTGCCAGCGGAGCCCTGAAAATACTGCCTATTCCTGCTCCCATTCCGGCAGCCAGAAGCCAACGACGGGTTTTTGTATCCAGACCGAGCCGTGTGGCCAGAAAACTTCCAAAACCTGCTCCTATTTGTGCAATAGGGCCCTCGCGTCCTCCTGAACCGCCGGTTCCGATTGAAATTACCGATGCCACTAACTTAACAACAGGAACCATGGGGCGTATCATCCCGCGTTTACGGTGAAAGGCTTTAATGGCTTCATCAGTACCATGCCCTTCAGCTTCAGGAGCAAAATTCCGGATGATAAATCCTACTACCAATCCGCCAATAGCCGGTATTAATACGATAAGATAAGGGTTAAAAGTACCGGGTATAAATTGCAAACCGCCAGGCTCTCCTCCCGGTGTAAGAGGTTGAAGTCCCATCCAATGAATAATGGCATACTCTTTCAACAGGCCAAGCAGGGTTTGAAACAGAATGGCGCCAACACCGCTCACTACCCCTACAATGGATCCCAACACAAGCCACCGGCCTGCCAGGCGAAAATCGAATTCATCACGTAAAGAAAATTTTCCGGGCAATTTCATTCAAACAGGTTTATGGGGATTCACAAAAACAGGAATCGGTAAAATAAAATCATGCTGAACAGAAAAGTCTTTCAACTGAAGTTAATTCCCCGAAATTTGTAATCCGGACCACTAATTTGTATCTATTTATGCCAGGCGAAAAAACATAAATTGATCATACTTTAAAAATATGGTTAAAATTACCACTTTGCGAAGACACATGAACACTTTACACTGAATTTTATTAACATTTAGTGTTTTTAAAAGGGTTATTGCATGAACAGGACACGGAAATCCGCCTGCCTGACTGCAACAGCGGGAAGGTAATAAATAATGCAATTGATTTGATCCTTCCCGGTATAGATATACATTGAAAGCAATCCGGAGGTAAATAAAAATCTATTCCACGGTAACTGAACCGAAAATCTTTTAACAGCAAATTTTTAGGTTTAATGTCTTTTTTCGCTAACTTGTGGCCTTAGTTTGAT
>JBBSBT010000170.1:0-6610 GCA_038250985.1 Bacteroidales bacterium | reverse complement strand
GATATAAACCCTGTCGTTCACATCCTTGCCGGATGAAAAGAGATGCTTCATTATATTCAGAACCACAGGATTACCTTCCTGGTTGAAGTAACAGTCGATGGCAAATTCATCGCCTTCGATAATTTCCTCGATAATAAATTCGCCTGTATGCAGCACTTCGGGCGGGTACAGATCTTTGATCCGCTCAATTTCCAGTTTAATAGACGCGACGGTTTCAGCCCATTCGCCCTGGTTTTCAACCTGGTAAACACCCAGACTAAAGAATCCCACAGCCGGTTTAATAATAAACGGGAAAGGAAAATCCGTAATATCAAGGCTTTCTATCGAATCCAGCGCAAGGCTCCTGTAAAAGTAGCCTGGATAAAGATCACTTAACAAGTCGCGGAAGAGAACTTTATTTTTAAACAGCCTGATCTTTCCGGGTAAACCGGTATGCTTAAGATTTTTCTCGATCCAGCTGATCGAATTTTCGGAATTGGTGTAAAGCAAAGGATAACCCGCCCCATTAAACCGGCTGATGGCATCAATCCCGGAAACGAGATTAAAATTCCGGGCAGTGTCTAATTCCTTGGCAATTTCATTATTTATAATTGGGATTTGGTTAGTTTCGAGTGTCTTAAGAAGAAATTCGGAAATGTAAGGTTTATCAAGTAGTATCATTAACAGATTTTTTAATTTTATATTCAAGATGGTGGTTATATTAATCCCAGACGTATTTTTCATCATACTCTATTTTATACTTTTTCAGATAAGCTCTATACTCATTCTGAAAATCCTTTTTCCGATGATGTTCGTGCTGATTCTCAATATATGCAATAACTCTATCGATTTGCGCGGGATTCACAGAAAATGCGCCATATCCGTCTTGCCAGTAAAAATTATTGAGTGTTTTATCTTTGGTCTTCATCCATTTGGATGAATGTGATTTAACTTCTTCCAGAAGCTTCATCAAGGCGATCTTTTTTGAAAGCATGCAAAGAATATGAACATGATCAGTGTAACCACCGACTTTTATGGGTTGACATTCAAGTTCCTTACATATTCCGCCCAGATAAGCATGAAGTTCAAGTTCATAAGGCGGGTGAATGATAGGAGCCCGGTATTTGGTGCTGAACACTATGTGTATGTAATTCTTTACCAGAGATTGTCCCATTTTATCTTGTTTTTAAGAGGTTCTTACGGTATGGGCTGAGCCCATCCTTGATTACAGATGGACTACAGCCATCTTTGATTACAGATGGACTACGTCCATCTTTGATTACAGATGGACTACGTCCATCTTTGATATATTACGCCCCTACAGGGCTAAGATGTGATGGACTGCGACCATCGTAAGTTAATGATGGACTACGTCCATCATTGATTACAGATGGACTACGTCCATCCTTAATATATTACGCCCCTACAGGGCTTGGATGTGATGGACTGCGCCCATCGTAAGTTAAGGATAGACCATGCCCATCGTTTGTGTTATGCCCTTACAACAGGGCTAGAAGGTAAGCCCTGTAAGGGCGTAATAACCAAAAGCAAGGCGCAGCCTTGCTTGGTAAAGATACTAATCCGATCATAGCCCTGAAAGGGTGTAATCAAAAATACTATATTCATCACATAAAGTTTTATATGTTTGCAAAATGTCGACTCCCATACAAATAAAAAAAAGCCAAGTGCTGATTATAACTATTTAGTTGCCCTTTTTTCGAGTTCTGCCCTGCTTAATGTAACCAGGTGACCGATAGGTTTTCCATCGCGATAAGTAATTACCCGTAAAGTTATAGGCCCCGGAGGAAGCTGAACCGGACCGGTGTATTTATCCGTATATCTATCCGGCATGGCATCATCAATGGTATAATAAATCTCCAGACCCGGAGCTTCGGTCTCCATCGTTAACGATAGTTTTCCGTCTTTAAGACTGGTTTGAATAATGGGGTCGTAAATGGCTTTTGAATAATTTACTTCCGACACATCCGAACGCTCAAACTGATTTTCGACTCGATTAATAAAACTGTCCCAGTTTCTGCTCTCTTTCGGCGACCAGTAAACTTCAGCCAAAGCCCATGCCCTCGGGTAAGTCATATACTCGGCATACCGCAACGTCGGCACATGTTCAGTCCAGAGATTCCCCTGCCCACCCAGTATATATTTTGCGTCGACGCCTTCGGGTACCGGCTCAAAACTATAACTCTTTTGCAACCGCAGACTCCCATATATCGGCGGATCCACGGTATGTTCTCCCTGCACATAATCGAGGTACACAAAAGTTGTTGGCGACATAACCACATTATGACCCAGCCGGGCGGCTTCAATGCCACCTTTGATACCACGCCAGCTCATTACAGTAGCATCAGGTGAAATCCCTCCATCAAGTATTTCATCCCAGCCGATAAGTTTTTTTCCTTTGGCTTTTAAAATAGCCTCCACCCTGTGCATAAAATAACCCTGCAGGTCTTCCACGTGCCTGATACCAAGCTTTTCCATCAAGGCCTGGCAACCTGCATCCGCAGCCCAAAATCCTTTATAACATTCGTCACCACCTACATGAATATATTGGCCGGGGAAAAGGGCAGCCACTTCCGTAAAAACTTTATCCAGAAACACATACGTATTTTCGTCAGCTGGATTTAAGGAATTTTCGATGTTAGCCCTGAATGTGTTATTTGGAAACCAGTCGATAAAATCACTTCCGGGGCTTACCTTAACACTTGTATCCTTTTTACAACTCAGCTCCGGGTACGAAGCTATGGCAGCCATACTGTGCCCGGGAACATCAATTTCGGGAACAATGGTAACATTGCGTTCTTTTGCATACTGAATAACTTCACGTATATCATCCTGGGTATAGAAACCTCCATCCGTTGCTTTTTCACCCGGTTTGGGATTATCGCGATCGCCAAAATGGCCATAACGCTGCACGCGCCAGGCACCAACTTCTGTCAGCTTAGGCAGGGATTTGATTTCAATCCTCCAGCCTTGATCATCTGTAAGATGCCAGTGAAAAGTATTGAATTTCCACCGGGCCATTTCATCGATATACTGTTCTACTTCCAGCTTTGTGAAGAAATGACGGCTTACGTCGAGCATGATACCACGCCATGCAAAACGAGGATAATCAGTGATTTTAACGAAAGGAATCGTCCATTTCATTTTAATCACATTACTGCTTTCAATTTCTTTTGGTAAGAGCTGTATCAACGTCTGTATTCCATAAAACAGGCCCGCAGGCTGATTTGCACTGATCACAACGCCTTTTGAGGTTGAAATCAATGTATAGCCCTCATTACCTAATTTCGGGTCCGGAGTTGCATCCAGATTTAATTGAATACTTCCTTTATTCCCCGAGGTTGCCTTGATGCTAAAACCGGTTGCAGTATTAATTTTTTGCACCAGCATTTCAGCAATATCACGGCTTTCGGGTTTATTATAGGAAACTCTTGTGGTTTTTGCCAGATTATAAAAACCGTTATTCAATTGCATTTCAACTGGTTGCGGTATTATATTCAATGCTGTTTGCTGTGCGTTTACAAAAATAAATACAGAAAGGAATACGGACAGGAGAAGAAATTGTTTCATAGTTATGGTTGAAATTTTATGTGTGTTTAAAACAATAATTATTTGCCAAAACCGGCATGATTTGATTTATGTTGTTGGAACACAGTAAAATAAACTAACAGAACAGGTGTTACTTATCTTTTTCAAGAAGTTTTTCAAACCCTTTAGTATAATATATTTTCATGCTTCCATCAGGTGTGGTATAAATAAAATAGACATCGAGATCTGTATGTTTTTTCAGAAACTCCTTGCCTTTATCTACTCCCATCACCATAAATGCAGTTGCATAAGCGTCGGCAGTCATGCAATCTTTTGCAAGCACGGAAACACTCAAGGTGGAATGTTTAACAGGGAAACCGGTTGCCGGATCGATGGTATGCGAATACCGTATACCGTTTTCTTCGTAAAATTTACGGTAACTTCCTGATGTGGAAATGGCCATATCCTGCAAAGCAACAACAGCCTGGATGGTTCTCTGATCGTCGGCGGTTTTTGTAGGCATTTCGATGGCAACATTCCATTTTTCACCACCTGGTTTGGTGCGGCGGGCAAGTACTTCGCCTCCTATATCAATAAGGTACGATTGTATTCCTTTAGAATCGAAAAATGCAGCGACCACATCCACGGCATAGCCCTGTGCCAATGCATCATAGTCAATCCTGATCCGTGGATCCGTTTTAACAAGTTTGCCATTTTCGAGCTTCACTTTATGATATCCAAGCAAAGGAAGAAGACTATCGACTTTATGCTGATCCATTTTCATACGGTTGGAAAAACCAAAACCCCATGCGTTTACAAGCGGACCCACGGTGATATCAAAAGCGCCACCGGTTTTCTCAGAGACCTCCATTGCTTTTTGAAAAATCACTGTAAACATATTGTCAGCTCTCGCCGAAGTATCATTATTATTTAATCTTGAAATTATGGAATTGGGCTTATATGTTGATGCGGTGGAATCAAACCGATGTAACAAGGAATCAACCGAAGGCTGATAGTTTATGCTGTCATCTGCATAATAAGTGATTGCATAATATGTACCTTGCGTTTCACCTGTAAATTTCACAAGGACAGGTTCTTTACGATGCTGACACGAAGCCAATAACAACAGGCTAATCAGAGCAAAAAATGAAATTTTTGAAACAATCGGATTCATGATAAAATGGATTAGAAGTGCGATTCAAGGGAATGATATTAAAAAGCGAAAATAATAAAAAACCCGGCTTGAGGGCCGGGCTAATTCATTTATCCACCAAAATCGTCGAGGGCTATATTTTCAGGAGGAACGCCCAGGTTATCGAGCATTTTCAATACTGCTGAATTCATCATAGGTGGTCCGCAAAGGTAGTACTCAATATCTTCCGGCTCGGGGTGTTTACTCAGGTAATTATCAAGGGCAACCTGGTGAATAAAACCTGTATACCCGGTCCAGTTATCTTCCTTCATTGGCTCGCTGAGCGCAAGATGGAATTTAAAATTGGGATTTTTCTTTTCGATAGCCACAAGCTCATCGTCATAAAATACTTCGCGCATGGAGCGGGCACCGTACCAGTAGCTGGCCTTGCGATCCGTATGTTTGGTCAGAAATTGATCGAATATCATCGAACGCAGTGGCGCCATTCCGGCACCGCCACCGATAAACATCATTTCGCGGTTGGTTTTCTTTATGTGGAATTCTCCGTAAGGTCCGCTAACCATCACTTTGTCGCCAGGTTTACGTGAGAAAATGTAGGATGAACAAATTCCGGGATTTACATTCATAAACTGGTTTTTAGCACGATCCCATGGAGGCGTTGCAATACGTATATTCAGTTTAACGATATTTCCTTCGGCAGGATGGTTAGCCATGGAATATGCGCGGAAAAGCGGCTCCGGATTTTTCATTTTCAGATCCCACATCTTAAGTTTATCCCAGTCTTCGCGATATTCCTGCTCTATATCCATTGTGCGGAAATCAACATCAATTTTTGGCACATCAATCTGAATGTATCCCCCGCTTTCAAAATCAAGTTCTTCACCTTCGGGAAGTTTAACAACAAATTCCTTGATAAAGGTTGCCACATTGTTATTGGAAACAACTTCACATTCCCATTTTTTAATACCGAAAACTTCTTTGGGAATTTCGATAACCATGTTTTCGCGCACTTTCACCTGGCAACCCAAACGCCAGTCGTTGAGTATCTGCTTGCGGGTGAAGAAACCCACTTCTGTAGGAAGAATAGATCCGCCACCCTCGTGAACCTGGCATTTACACATTCCGCAGGTACCACCTCCGCCACAGGCTGAAGGCAGAAAAAGTTTCGATTCCGAAAGTGTGGATAAAAGGTTGGATCCCCCATTCACCTCCAGTTCGCGCTCGCTGTTAATACTTATTGTTACCGGTCCGGATGGTGCTAGTTTTGCTTTTGCTACCAGCAACATCATCACCAGAAGAATAGTGACAAATAAGAAAATAAATGTCCCTACAATTAACGGGCCCGATAAAGTGCCAAGAAATAATAAAGTAGATGCTATCATAATGAAGTACAATTCTTTAGATTTTTATTCCCATGAAACTCATAAAAGCAATGGCCATCAGCCCGGTGATTATGAATGAAATCCCCAGTCCGCGCAAAGGTTTCGGAATATTGGAATAGGTTATTTTTTCGCGGATTGCCGCCAGGGATACAATTGCCAGGAACCAGCCTACCCCTGACCCAAAAGCATATACGGTTACTTCGCTTATTTCGGTGTATTCGCGTTCCTGAACAAAAAGAGCCACGCCCAGAATAGCACAATTCACGGCAATAAGCGGAAGAAATATACCCAGTGCGTTGTAAAGCGATGGCGAGAATTTTTCTACAATCATTTCGACCAGCTGAACGATGGCGGCAATAACGGCTATAAAGATCATGAAACTGAGATAACTCAGGTCAAGATCAGCCAGATCGGCACTCAGCCAGGCCAGAGCACCGGGTTTTAAAAGATAAAAATCCACCAGCCAGTTAACCGGGGCAGTTACCACTAAAACAAAGGTAACGGCTATACCTAGCCCCACAGAGGTTTTAACGGTTTTAGATACTGCCAG
>JBBSBT010000169.1:0-6612 GCA_038250985.1 Bacteroidales bacterium | reverse complement strand
TGCAAACGAATGCGGCATTTCGCAGCCAACAGCCAAATCGTGGCTTTCGGTGCTCGAAAGCAGTTATATCGTTTTTCAGCTTCAGCCCTATTTTAGCAATATGAACAAAAGAGTTACCAAAAGTTCAAAATTGTATTTTTATGATAGCGGTTTGCTTTGCCATTTGTTGAAAATAAACGATGCCGACAGCTTACAGCTTAGCACCCATAAAGGCAGTATTTTTGAAAATATGATCATTGCCGAATATCTGAAATTAAACTATCATCAGAATTTATTGCGCGATTTCTGGTTTTGGCGCGATGCAGCCGGGCACGAAGTTGATCTGCTTTGGCAGGACGACGAACGCCTTAACCTTGTTGAAATAAAAGCCACTCAAACTATAATGAGCGATTTATTTAAGGGAATGTCCTATTTCGAAAACCTTGCCCCGCAACTGATAAAATCAAAAACCCTGGTTTACGCGGGCAAGAAAAACCAGCAACGAAGCAGCGAAAATGTAGTTTCGTGGTATTCAATGGATTAATGAATAGCTAATTCGGGACGGTAGATATTATAAACTCAGAACCAGGATGATATGCGGGAATGAAAGTTAAGTGTTATGGTTTGAAGGGTTAGAAATATTTGAAGAATTTGTCTGGAGGTTCTCCCCTTTTTTCAAGGGGAGATGTTCGAAGGACAGAGGGGTACGATTTCATGAAAAACTGTAAACAAATTTCAGGACGATACCAGGTGGATATTAAGTTTTGGAAGTAAAATAATTTCAAATTCTTTTCAATTTAAAATCCCATATGCTTAAAAAGCAAGTGGGATTTTTTAACGTCGGGGCGCGACTCTAAGTCGCACTCCGACTAAAATGATGAAGTCCGGTTGCGTTATTATCAACCCCTTAATTCCCACACCCTCAGCCCTTTTTTATATCATTATTTATCTTATCTTTGCAGCCTTTAAAAATCAGCATAATATTGCCTCCTCATGGGAACTAAATACACTGAATACAAACAACTTAGCTTGACACGCATCGGAAACGAAGTGCTCGATTTCTGGAACGAGCATCGTATTTTCGAGAAAAGCCTCGAAAACCGCAGCGAACATCCACCCTATATTTTTTACGAAGGACCGCCTTCGGCCAACGGCATGCCTGGTATTCACCATGTTATGGCCCGGGCCATCAAAGATATTTTTTGTCGTTACAAAACATTAAAAGGATTTTTTGTCGAGCGTAAAGCCGGTTGGGATACACACGGCTTACCTATCGAAATTGCTGTTGAAAGAACACTGGGAATAACCAAAGAAGATATAGGCAAAAAGATCAGTGTCGACGACTACAACAAAGCCTGCCGCAGCGAAGTAATGAAATACAAGGACCGCTGGGATGAGCTTACGCTGAAAATCGGCTATTGGGTCGATCTCGATCATCCGTATATTACGTTCGAAAATACCTATATTGAAACCTGCTGGTACCTGCTTTCGGAACTTTATAAAAAAGGACTGATTTACAAAGGCTATACCATACAGCCGTATTCACCCGCTGCCGGAACCGGCCTCAGCACCCACGAGCTAAACCAGCCCGGAAGCTACCGCAATGTAAAAGACAATACGCTTGTCACCCAGTTTAAGGTCCGTAAGGATACCGGTCATTCGCTTATTCCGACACTTTTCGGAAACGACAAAACCGAGGTTTTTATCCTTGCCTGGACCACCACACCCTGGACGTTGCCTTCGAATACCGCTTTGGCTGTTGGTAAAAACATTGAATATGTCCTCGTTAACACCTTTAATCCGTATACCTACGAACCTATAAAAGTTGTTTTAGGGAAACCGCTTTTACATAAATATTTCCCCGAAAAAAATGCCGGAATGCCCATGAACGAATACGTTCCGGGACAAAAAATTATTCCTTTCGAAATACTTGCATCCTTTACCGGCGCAGATCTAGCCGGCCTGCGCTATGAGCAGCTTTTACCTTATGCGCAGCCTGAAACAGGTGATGCTTTTGTGGTATTGACCGGCGATTTCGTTACCACCGAAGACGGTACGGGTATTGTTCATATCGCACCCAGCTTTGGCGCCGACGACTTCAAGATTGCAAAACAATACGGCATCGGAGCTCTTACACTGGTTGATAAAACCGGGCGTTTCACAGAGGAAATGGACGAATTTGCCGGTCGTTTCGTTAAATCGGAATATGCACAGGACGGCGATCCTCAAAAAGACGAAAATGTTGATGTCGATATCATTGTAAAGCTCAAAAAAGAAAACAGGGCTTTCAAAACCGAAAAATACGAACACTCATACCCGCATTGCTGGCGTACCGATAAACCTATTCTTTACTATCCCCTTGATTCGTGGTTTATCAAAACAACTGCACTGAAGGACCGGATGATCGAGCTCAATAAAACCATCAACTGGAAACCCGAGTCTACCGGAACCGGCCGTTTCGGCAACTGGCTCGAAAACCTGGTCGACTGGAACCTTTCGCGATCACGCTACTGGGGAACTCCGCTTCCGATATGGGTGAGCGAGGACCGTAGCGAAGAAATTTGTATAGGTTCCATTGCTGAATTGCAGTCCGAAATTGAGAAAGCTATAAAAGCGGGATTTATGAGTGTGAATCCTTATGCCAAATTTATTCCAGGCGACAATTCAAATGAAAATTATACATCCTTCGACCTTCATCGCCCCTATGTGGATGATATCTTCCTGGTATCGCCGACAGGTAAAAAAATGATACGTGAAGCCGACCTGATTGATGTGTGGTTCGATTCGGGTGCTGTGCCATATGCCCAGTTTCACTATCCGTTCGAACAAAAGGACGGCCACCCGGAATATTTCCCGGCCGACCTGATAGCCGAAGGCGTGGATCAGACCCGCGGATGGTTCTATACCCTGCATGCCATTGCAACCCTGGTATTTGATTCGGTAGCTTTCAAAAATGTAATTTCCAACGGGCTTGTGCTGGATAAAACCGGCAATAAAATGTCGAAAAAACTTGGCAATTCTGTTGATCCGTTCGCGACACTCGAAAAATACGGACCGGATGCCACGCGCTGGTATTTGATCACCAATTCACAGCCCTGGGATAACCTCAAATTTGACCTCGAAGGCATCGCCGAAGTACAGCGCAAGTTTTTCGGAACCTTGTATAATACCTATAATTTTTTCGCGTTGTATGCCAATATCGACGGTTTCAGTTACGCTGAAAAAGAAATTCCTTTTGCCGAAAGACCCGAAATCGACCGCTGGATACAGTCGGAGCTCAACAGCCTGATCAAGAATGTGGATGAGGCTTTTGCTGATTATGAACCTACACGTGCAGGTCGTCTGATCACTGATTTTGTAAACGAACACCTCAGCAACTGGTACGTGCGTTTGTCGCGCCGCCGTTTCTGGAAAGGGGATTATACGAGCGACAAGATTTCAGCTTACCAGACTTTGTATCGTTGCCTTGAAGTTGTTGCCAAACTGGGTTCCCCGATTGCACCGTTCTTTATGGACAGGCTCTTTATCGACCTGAATGTTGTTTCGGGTCTGGATAAAAGCGAATCGGTTCACCTTACTGATTTCCCGGTTGCCGACGAAAGCAAAATCGACAAGGAACTGGAGGAGCGTATGCAGCTGGCTCAACAGGTTTCGAGCATGGTGCTGAGCCTACGTAAGAAAACAAACCTGCGCGTACGTCAACCCCTGCAGAAAATCCTGATCCCGGTAACGGGTGATCATATCAAAGATCAACTCGAACTTGTGAGCGGTCTTATCCTGAGCGAAGTTAACGTGAAGGAACTGGAATACCTGGACGAATCAGCCGGCTTCCTGGTGAAGAAGATCAAACCAAACTTCAAAACCCTGGGTCCGCGCTATGGCAAACTTATGAAGGAGATTGCCGCTGCCGTTGGGGAATTAAACCAGGCGGATATCGGCAAAATTGAAACCGAAGGACAATACAACCTGCAGATCGGAAGTGAAACAGTAGAAATGCTTTTGTCGGATGTTGAAATCATTACCGAGGATATACCGGGCTGGGTGGTTGCCAACCAGGGCACGCTTACCGTAGCTCTCGATATCACCATCACTGAGAATCTCTGGCAGGAAGGCATAGCCCGTGAACTGGTGAACCGTATACAAAATATCCGCAAGGACCGTGGTTTTGAAGTGACTGATAAGATAACATTGCAGATCAAAAAAAATATTCTCATCGAAACCGCAATTACTAACTTTAATAACTATATTTGTTCAGAAACGCTTGCCGGCTCACTGACTATAACTGACCATGATCTGCAGTATACCGACACCCTTGAACTAACAGATGAGATTACTGTTGCACTTACTATTGAAAGAATATAATAACACGTAAACCTGGTTAAACTGATTATTTAAATACCTGAACCTATGAAAGCGGAAGAAGTAAAAGACGAAAAAGGAAGAACCCATTACTCTGATGAGGAATTGGTTGAGTTCCGCGAGCTTATTCTCGAAAAACTGGTAAAAGCACGCCACGACCTGGAATTGCTGACTGAAGCATATACCAACAGCAACGACAACGACACTATGGATACCTCTCCAACATTCAAAGTGCTGGAAGAAGGATACCAGGTTTTGTCGAAAGAAGAAAATGCACGTTTGGCAGGCAGGCAGGAAAAATTTATCCAAAGCCTCGAAAATGCATTGGTTCGTATTGAGAATAAGACCTATGGCATTTGTCGTGAAACAGGTAAGTTGATTTCAAAAGAGCGGCTTCGCAGTGTTCCTCATGCTACACTGAGCATGGAAGCCAAAATGAAACAAAAATAATCTGAAGACAGGTTCCTGTGCTGAAAAAATCAATTTTAATAGTATTTATCGTCCTGTTTATCGACCAGGCTTTAAAATTATGGATTAAAACCAATATGACCCTCGGCCAGGAATTTCATGTGGCCGGTAACTGGTTTATTCTCCATTTCACTGAAAACAACGGAATGGCCTTCGGGCTTCAGTTTGCAGGCGGGTACGGCAAACTTGCGCTAAGTTTATTCCGCATCTTTGCCGTCGGATTCCTGGGCTGGTACATTGTTCACCTGGCAGGTAAAAAAACCGCGTTTGGAGTTATCTTTTCCTTTTCGCTTATCCTGGCCGGAGCTCTGGGTAACATTATCGACAGTGCCTTTTATGGCATGGTTTTCAGCGAGAGTACGTACTTTGATGTGGCAAGGTTTTTACCTGCCGAAGGAGGATACAGCACTTTCCTGCATGGTAAGGTTGTGGATATGTTTTATTTCCCTATCCTCGAAGGTGTTTATCCGCAGTGGCTCCCTTTGCTTGGTGGCGATAGTTTTATTTTCTTCAGGCCGGTATTCAACCTGGCTGATTCAGCCATTACTATCGGGGTGCTGAGCTTGTTGATTTTTCAGCGCCAGTTCTTTAATGCTCAAAATGAGCACCCGGAAGAAAAAGATATGGAAACGAACGAGTTAGTTTCTCCTGATATGGCTGATAACAACATGAAGGCTGATGAATAAAGAATAAGGCTGCCTATTATCTGGCCCGACCTTAGATATTTGAAATTGTTTTATAAATTTGCTTCCTAAATCTTTGCAATATGGCAAAAAAAATAACCGGTAAAATTTCACAGATTATAGGCGCTGTGGTGGATGTTAATTTTGACGAAAATTCACCGCTTCCTAATATTTATGATGCCCTTGAAGTTACAAATCAACTGGGGAATGTGATTGTCCTGGAATGTCAGCAGGATATCGGTGAAAATACAGTTCGTACGGTTGCTATGGACTCAACAGATGGGTTGAGCCGTGGTATGGACGTGGTTTCAACAGGCATGACCATTTCGATGCCAATAGGTGATAGTATTAAAGGCCGTTTGTTTAATGTAATTGGTGGTGCCATTGATGGAATGCCTGATGTTTCACGCGAAAGAGTATCCAGTATTCACCGTGATCCGCCAAAATTCGAAAACCTTTCAACTACCAAAGAAGTTCTTTATACGGGTATTAAAGTAATCGACCTTATTGAGCCTTATTCAAAAGGTGGAAAAATCGGTTTGTTTGGAGGTGCCGGCGTTGGGAAAACGGTTATAATCCAGGAACTGATCAATAATATAGCCAAGCAATACAAAGGATTTTCGGTTTTCGCCGGCGTAGGTGAGCGTACCCGTGAAGGGAACGATCTGTTGCGCGAAATGATTGAAGCCGGTTTGGTTAACTATGGTGATGATTTCAAAAAAAGCATGGAAGAAGGCGGCTGGGATTTGTCGAAAGTAGATTTAAAAGAGATGGAGAAATCGCTTTTAACTATGGTGTTCGGACAAATGAACGAACCCCCCGGAGCACGTGCGCGTGTTGCACTTTCGGGACTTACCGTTGCTGAATATTTTCGCGACGGCGACGAACAAAGCGGCGGCAACGACATTCTCTTCTTTATCGATAATATTTTCCGGTTTACACAGGCAGGTTCCGAAGTATCGGCATTGCTTGGCCGTATGCCATCAGCTGTAGGTTATCAACCAACACTGGCAACCGAAATGGGAATGATGCAGGAACGCATCACCTCAACCAAACGCGGTTCAATTACTTCGGTACAGGCTGTGTATGTACCTGCCGATGACCTTACCGACCCGGCTCCTGC
>JBBSBT010000168.1:0-6626 GCA_038250985.1 Bacteroidales bacterium | reverse complement strand
GGTGAGTGTACCGGCATTTGTAGTAATCAACCTGCTGTCACTAAAAGTAATTGCCCCTGATCCAAGATCCAGATCATCTGAACCGGTAAAAATAAAATCATCATTCCAATGCTGTTGGTAGTCCTGCAGGGTGATAGCAGACCCGGAAGTATTATCAATAGTTACCGGATTCCCTGCTCCCCCGATGGTAAATGTGCCAGCAACAGTACCTAGCGCCCTGGAATTATTAATATTCAGTGTTCCTTCACTTAAGGTAACTCCGTCGGTAAATGTGTTATTTCCGGAAAGTGTCCATGCCCCGGCATCTGTTTTTATAATGCTGCCTCCTCCGGTTGAAGATGAAATTGTACCACCAATCAGGGCATCCATTGATCCGCCCTGTAAGATCAGCTGATTGCCTTTGAGGTTTATTGTGTTTAGTATCAAACCTCCTCCGGCACTGTTTATCCTGGTAACAGCACCATTAATTGTAATGGGCCCGGCCCACATATTACTGCCACTAACATTATATAATGCCCCATCATTAGCTACAGAGCCTTCCCCTGACAGGGTCAATGGATTGAATATCATCAGACCCGCGGATTCTATCTCCAGTTTTCCACCTGAAACCACTGTTACGCTTCCACCAAAAAAACCTCCAAATGCATTACTGTTTTGAATATTTACTATTCCTGAAGAAATGACAGTGGAACCCGTGTATGTATTGTTGCTGGTAAGTATTAACTTTCCTGGTCCAGTTTTAGTAAAACTTGTTGCGGCCCCGCTTATACCTCCTGAGAAAGTAAGAGTACCTGTAACATAAACTGAAGCATCAACCGGCATAACAACCGGACAGATAATAGAAGACGTACCCGTTATATCACTTATTGCAACACCGGTATTCCCTACAATTGTTAAAGCAGAAAAACCATCAATCGCACCTCCGGCTATATCAATTATGGTAAGGCATGTACCCGGCGCATCCATGGAAACCTTGAAACCACTTATATTTACATTATCACCAGGGCCCGGAATGATGCCTCCGACCCAGGTAGTACTATTATTCCAGTTACCATCTGCAGCAGCAATTCGCACTTGCCCCTTAGCCGAATATCCGCCGGCAAGCAGCAGGAAGAAAATGACTATCAGAGGGGAAAACTTGAATTGCATTAATTTTTTCAATCCGGTTAGTATTTAGATCTTATTTTATCTTCTCAGGTCAATTCACTTTTTTGTGAAATTGGCATAGAATGTTCCTTTTACACCTTGCAAAGAAATTTCCTGCACGATATATGCATGATACTGCTTTAAGGAATTAATGCGGCATATATGCAAAAATACGAACATGAATCCGATTAATAGCAGATTCCGCATTCCTTTATTAACAAAAGAAATCAAATCAAAATTATTTTTTAAAAATTCGAATCGCCTCAAAATTTTGCATGATTCAGTGTAGGAAATTTCCTTTCTCTGTTCCGTTTTTTGCCCTTGCCAGGCTATATTTTTACAAAAAATCACCATCAGGTACTAAACAAATATTGAGTACACGATGAAATCCCAATAAAAAATTGTTGAAATTTTCTATCGGAAGCAATCCTATACACATGTTAATCATGCAATTACAGTTTACTTTGCAACAAATGTTTCGCTTTCCTTTGACGCTTCATGCGCAGTAGATACAACATCTTTCAGAAAAACACATTTTGTTCTACATATTTATAGCTTTATAGGCGGAAAGTAACACGGGAAATACCCTTTAAATTGATATCCCGGCCATCGTTTGGAGGAGATTTGAAATTTACTCGTTAAGCGGGTATTTAATGCGGCCAATCTATCTGTATGCTGAAAATAATATTATAGCAGAACTTATTGTTTTGTTATGAGTGAGAAAAGCTTCCATATTAAAATTTTGATCATTTTACGATTTAAAATATTTATCTCAGCTGAATTCTATGAATGACAGTATTCAATCTAAATCTTCTATAATGTTCCGGCTCCTTAAAGTCACTGATATATGTGCTTGAAAAATGGTATCGCTTTAACCCGGTTTTAAATTTCATTTACAAATATTTACATTTCATTTGTATTGTTTTACATTTCATTTAATTAATACATGAGATATATGTTCATATTTGCAAATCAAATCAAACACTTCTAATACTATGAAAAACTTACTTTTTATTGCGGTTATTTTTATTTTCAGCCTCACGCAACTGAATGCTCAAACTGCCTCAACTGCTACTCCATCGGCAACTATTGTTAATCCTAATGCCCCAAAGGCAAAATGGGATAAAACAATTAATGATTTCGGTGAAATCACCCAGGGTATTCCAAAAGAAGCAGAATTTAAACTTACCAATGAAGGAAAAGAGCCGTTGCTGATACAGACCGCCAGGGCAAGTTGTGGTTGCACCAACCTGAAATATTCCCAGGAACCGGTTTTACCAGGTAAATCAACAATTATCGCTGCAACATATAATGCTGCTGCCATGGGTCAATTCAGTAAAAGCATTACGGTTACTACCAATGCTGATCCCAATCCTGTGATGCTCCTTATTAAAGGCACAGTAATAGCCAAAAAATAAAATTTAATTAACGGACTATAACTATAAAAAAAGCGGGAGATCACTCCCGCTTTTTTTTATTTCCCCTTCTCACTCTTATCTTCTTCCGTTGACGGATGAATTCTCCTGGCATCTTTCAATGCCTTGCTTATTATCCATTCTATTTGCCCGTTTGCACTGCGGAATTCATCTGCAGCCCATTTTTCAACAGCGGCATAAATATCATCCTCCAGGCGCAGGGCAAATACTTTTTTCTTCGACATCACATTGAATATTTAGTTGGATCAGGCTGCATCATTTTACTCACGGCACGTTTCATCTGTTCTTGCTGACGCGTTCCCAGCATTATCTGCCGGCCGTTTTTCAGGGTAACCCGTATACCAATCCTCCCACTCACATTATAAGCTGTTTTACGGCTGATAAGTCGTTTTCGATAACCCCAGCCACCAAACTCAGCTATTGGTCGGTATTTAGCCACTATAACAGAAGCTATTTCACTGAGAGGAATATGTCTTGTTTTACGAATTAAAGGCGGGAATTTATAGCGGATTCCGTCGGACCAAATTTCAGTTACCAGGACAGCGTTTAGTATTAAAATGAAAAATGCACTCATTGCAAAAAACGCAATAATACTGCTCCAGATCAGGCCGTTATTACTCATAGGCTCATCACCATAAGTCTTACCAAGGTATAATTGCTGGTAAAATGCAATGCCGAATCCGCCAATCATCAACAAGCCCGAAGCAAGCATGATCCATGGAACTACCGACTGTCTGAAGGATTGCTCTTCTTTGTAGATAAGCCTTTCCATGATTTATTAGTAAATTGATCCGGCATTAACAACAGGTGATGCATCTTTATCCGAGCAAAGTACAACCAACAGGTTGCTTACCATAGCTGCTTTGCGCTCATCATCCATATCAACGATTTTACTGTCCGAAAGTTTCTTCAATGCCATTTCGACCATACTAACTGCACCTTCAACAATTTTAACGCGCGCCGCAACAATGGCGGTAGCCTGCTGACGCTTGAGCATGGCCTGTGCAATTTCGGCTGAATACGCCAGGTGCGCAATACGTGCCTCAATAACATTAATGCCGGCAATATGCAGACGTTCCGAAAGTTCTTTTTCCAATACATGATTTACTTCTTCACCTCCGCCACGAAGAGTGATTTCAGTTTGCTCATCGTCGAAATTGTCGTACGCATAATGGCCGGCCAGTTTACGAACAGCCGATTCACTTTGTATCTCAACAAACCGGTTATAATCGTCGACCTGAAAAGCCGCTTTAAATGTTTCTTCCACTTTCCATACCAACACAATGCCAATCATAATCGGGTTCCCCAGCTTATCATTTACCTTGATCAATTCGCTGTTAAAATTTCGTGCACGCAGCGAAATTCTCTTTTTCACAAAAAACGGATTAACCCAGTAAAACCCATTGCGCTTCAAGGTTCCTTTGTATTCCCCAAAAAGTGTAATCACTGATGATTCGTTTGGATTAATCACCAGGAATCCGGCTGTCATGAATGCTGCAATAAGCAGGAACAAAGGCCCGCCAATTATACCAAAAAGTTGCTGATTGAACACTGACAGCATCAGGATGCCACCGGCCAGAAAGGCCAGGAGAATCAGCAGGCCCATATAGCCTGAAGAAGTTGAGTCTAATTTTTCTTTTTCCATGTCTATTTAATATTATAATGATATCACAATAATAATACATTTTTTGACATTTACGGCAAATTGAATAAAATTTTTTTTCTGAACTGCATGATTTACTTTTGCAGTCATGCAAACCGTAACTATGAATAAAACATATAAACATATCTTTTTTGATCTTGATCATACGCTCTGGGATTTTGAACGTAATGCCGAAGAAACCAAACGTGAGATGTTTGAAACATTGAAACTTAAGGAAAGAGGCATTGCCGATTACGAAACCTTCAGGGAAAAATATGTTGATATTAACCTGGCTTTGTGGGCCTTGTACCGGGAAGATAAAGTAAGTAAAGATGAGCTGAATTTCAAAAGGTTCTATGATACACTTTGTCTATTGGGTGTTGATGACCGGAAACTGGGCGAAGCTATGGCAGCCGGGTTTATCGAAGGCATCTCAACTAAAACCTATTTATTCCCATTCGCAAAGGAAGTCCTCGAATACCTCTATGTAAAATATCCGCTTTATATTATTACCAACGGATTTGAAGAAGTACAATACAGCAAACTGAAGAATTCAGGCATGGACCGTTTTTTTACCAGCGTTATTACAAGCGAAGCAGCCGGCTCAAAAAAACCGGATTCGGAGATTTTCCAATATGCGCTGCGAAAAACAGGTGCATTAGCCGCTGAAAGTATCATGATTGGCGACGACTTGTTGGTTGATATGGCAGGCGCCCGGCAACAGGGGATCGACCAGTTATATGTAAATCACGAACGAAAAAGCCATAACGAGCCTTTAACGATGGAAGTATTTTCGCTGGACGAAATTATGGGATTGCTTTAGATGGAATTAAATTATAGTTAATAGTTAATAGAAAAAAAGTTAATAGTTAATTTACGAGGTGCGATTTACCCTGCCTGACTGCGTCAGCAGGCAGGGAAGTACGATTTCAGTTGGTGGAAATTGATCAGAAATATCGGCAAATGGCAGTTAATAGTTATTAGAAAAAGGTTAATAGTTAATTTATGAGGTGCGATTGAATATTTGGTGGAATAGCACAGAAATTAACCATATCAATAGAAATGGATAATTTGTAAATCGTAAATCTTTCAGGAAGTCACAAAAGGGCATAAAAAAACCCGCCGGAATTCAGCGGGTATATTTTTCAACTCTTCAAAAGAATTAATTCTTCTTTGGAACAGGAGCATCTTCAGACTTAGCTGTACCTTTTTTACAACAGCTTTTACCTTCTGCTTTGCTACATGTTTTTGAACAACCGGTAGCTGTAGCATCGCTGGTTGAAGTGCTGGTAGTAGTAGTACTTGCAGCGCTCTTTGCACAGCAAGCTTTTGTTGGAGCTTTGCTCGTGGCAACTTTTTCGGTAGTTGCTTTATTGGCAGGAGTTACTTTTTGAGCAGATGCCGTAGAAACAGTAAATGCAAGGATTAGTGTACACAGTGAAATTACAAAAGCTACTTTTCTCATATCTTGAATTTGTTAATTGGTTTTAAACGATTGAAACGCAAAAGTATAATGGTTTATTAGACAAACAATTCTTTTTTTTGTTAAAAATATGTTAATTATTGCATATTTCTCAATCACCAAGTACAGCAATAGATGTAATACCACCCTGAACTTTTTGTTCCAGAGCAACTTTGACTTTAGAATTTAAAGGGAGATAAAGGTCAACGCGGCTGCCAAATTTGATAAATCCCAATTCCCTTCCCTGCTCTATTCGCTCATCCGGCCTGGAGTAGCAAATAATCCGGCGGGCCAATGCTCCGGCGATCTGCCGTACCATAATGGGTCCATATTTCGCGTGTTCAACAACCACCGTATTCCTTTCATTTTCGGTCGAAGATTTGGGATGCCAGGCTACAAGAAACGAACCCGGCCAATAATTGGTATACACAATTTTACCGGATACCGGATAGCGGTTAACATGAACATTGTTGGGCGACATGAAAACAGAGACCTGTAAGCGTTTGTCTTTAAAAAACTCATCCACATATACTTCTTCTATGGCCACAACTGTGCCATCCGCCGGACAAAGTACAACATCTGCATCCTCAATAAGCTCACGGTAAGGCATTCGGAAGAAACGGATGACTATGATCAAAAAAACAATAAGACCGGTATATGCCAGGTAATGAAAGAGGGTTTGAACAGGGAAAAAATAATCTATACCGGCAACAACAACTGCTGATGCAACTGTTGCGGCTGCAATACTTTTATACCCTTCTTTGTGTATCTTCATTTAGCGTTACTATATTAATTAGCGGCAAAAGAAGGCCAAATATACGAATACAAACGGAGCCGAGAGCAAAACTGCGTCAAAACGATCGAGCATGCCGCCATGCCCGGGCAATACCGTACCCGAATCTTTTATTCCAAGGCTGCGTTTCAGCATGGATTCAACCAG
>JBBSBT010000167.1:0-6651 GCA_038250985.1 Bacteroidales bacterium | reverse complement strand
TCATATCGGCGAAATATGGAATATTACATCGGCATTGACGACACGGATAACCTCGAAAGTAGGGGAACAGGCTTCCGTGCGCGGCAGTTGGGCAGCATGCTGGAAGAGGCCGGGATTGCAAAACTCATTTGCATCACCCGTCACCAGTTGTATGTTCATAAAGACATTCCTTATACTTCACACAACAGTTCGGCCTGCCTGCTGCTGGAAATGGAAACAGGGAAAGAGCCCGCACTGAAAGTGTTTTGCCGCGAATTCCTGCTCAGGGAATCCGCAACTGGATCCGATGCCGGTTTATGCATTGCTTCATCAGAAGTGATTTCGCAAGGAATAGAAAACTGGGGCAAAAATGCAAAAAGTATTGTCCTCAATAAAAAACTGGCCCATGAACTGGCTGTTCTAAATAACATCTACCTCGAAGGACTCACCGGCGAAAAGATAGGGGTCATCGGTGCACTTGCTGCTGTAGGATTGCGGCATGCAGGTAATGATGGCCGTGTGCTTTGGCTGCCTTTCCTTCGCGAAACCGAAGGCATCTTTACAGCCGAAGAACTGAAAAACCGGCTTTGTGTTGATATAATTACAACCCGTGATGGTGCCGAAATCGCACCTGGTGACAAAATTACAACCGACGGCTGGATAAGGCCGGTTATGCGACATAAAGCAATAACACTGATTGTTGAAAAAACTGAAGATCATGAACAATATAAATGGCAACATGTACCAAAAGAGTACATCAAAAGCATTTCAAATTGAAAATACAACCGACCTGCTGAAAATCGGGTTGCTTTTATTGCTGGGCTTTTTTGCAGTTGTGCTTCGCGAGCGCATTAATGTGCCTCTAAAATTGCCGGGGCATCATGGCTTTGAATTTATGCTGCTGTTTATGGCAGGTAAAACCCTCAGCCGGCAGCGGTTTGCCATGTCTCTATCATCCATCGGCGCTTCGGCTTCAGCTTTTTTACCTATTTTCCATTTCGGAAGTGCTTTTATGCCTTTCACTTTTCTTCTGCCCGGTATTATCGGTGACCTGATTATTAACCGCAGCGGCAAAACAAATTACCTCTATGCCGCTATCGCCGGGGGATTAGCTTACTCTTCCATACCATTAAGCCGCCAGATTTTTATGATGGCCACAGGAATTCCGTTCACTTCGCTGCTAAGCGGGCTGCTGTATCCTGTTGCGCTTCATTTTGTTTTCGGAGCATTGGGAACACTCGCAGGAGTCGGTATTTTCGGCCGGTTTGCAAAATAATTCATGAGAAAGAAACCTGTATTCAAATCCAGCATGCCATCGTTATGATCTTGTATTCATATCCACAAATCCGCTACTTCAAGATCAGCATTTTTTTCATTCCCTTGCTTATCCTTGTCAGTGCTTGTATTAAGGAAAGCGATAATAAGTCTCCATCCATTCAGAAGATTGAAAAAAAAGGCTATATTTCTGATTCATCGATTGTTCCAATCGGATATCCATACCAGCTTGGAATTACTGCCGGAAAAGGAGACGCCGCTATCACGAACCTGGTTATTATGCTAACCACCGAAAACGGCACGGAAACAGCCCTCGACAGTGGCATGTATTCGAACGATTTTAAGTACACCCGGAGTATATCATACGGCGCCTCCCGTTTCGAGAAATGGTCGTTTATGATCCGGGATAAAAACGGAAAATCTGCAAGCATTTCAATTACGATTTTAAAAGACACAACTTCCGCATTCGGGCCGATATCGGTTTATCCGTCTGTTTTGCTTACAACACAGAATAGCCCGCTTCAGAATTCGTTTTTTTCGATTGCACAGGGCATTGCATACACGCAGCTTGAAGCCGGAACACACCAACCAGATATTAATATCATTACTTATTTCGGCGATGTGCTGGCGCCATCAACGGCATTCACCTTATCGTCGCCGGGCGACAATGATGTTGCAACGTTTTACCCTATGATACTGAACTGGTCGGTCCCCCATAATGAAACACGCTACAAACCTGACAGCCTTAGCATTTCCAGGGATGCGTTTGATGCGGCATTCAATGACAGCCTGATCATCACAAATTATACCTCCGCTACAACAGGAAAACGGAAATTTAAAATGGTACGGGCGGGATATGTGATACCGTTCCAGGTAACTATCGGCGCCGCAGCCGGCAAAAGAGGCCTGATAAGAATAAAATCCATACAGGATGGACCTGAAGGACAAATTATAGCAGATATCAAAGTTCAGAAATAAGCCAAATGAAAGCAATACAAACACTTTTTCTATTTCTGCTGCTAACACCTGCATTCAGCTTCGCCCAGGACATTAAGGGCTTTGTTTATGAAAACAAGGGAAATAAACCTGTTGCCCATGCTAATATTTATATTTCAGGAACTAACATTGGAACGGTGTCAGGCAACGACGGCAGCTTTATCCTGCATCTGGGTAAAACGGGTAAGACAACATTGCTTGTATCGCATATAGCCTATCAAAGCATCTCGCAAATGCTGAGCATTCCTGCTACAGGGTTACAGAATATTATTTTCCGTCTCGATCCGCGCACCACCGAGTTGGAAGAAACCGTAATTACTGCAACCCGAACAAAACGGAATATCGATGAGATACCTGCTTCGGTAAGGCTTATAACTGCAGAACAGATAATAGAGATGCCATCGGAAACGGTTGATGATCTGTTAAGAACGGAAGCCTCGATAAATGTGGATCGCAAAAACGGTATTTTCTCGAAAAATGCTTCCGTTAACATGCGCGGGCTCAACAGTTCGGCGCGCACACTGGTGATGCTTGATGGTGTCCCGCTGAACAAAGCCGACGGCGGCGGCGTAAACTGGAATCGTATCAATACCGAAAGTATCGACAGGATCGAAGTAATTAAAGGTCCCGGTTCAGCTATGTATGGAGGCAATGCCATGGGTGGTGTTATAAATGTAATTACAAAAGATATACAGGCAAGGCCGGCTGGAAGCGTGAAAGTTTCACTTGGTTCGTGCAATACAAAGGCAGCACAGGCCTGGCTGAGCGGACGAGCAAAAGCACTTCCCAAACTTGGCTGGAGCATCAATTCGTTTTACAGGCGAGGCGACGGTTATATTATTGCTCCTGAGAGATCACGCGACAGCACCGATGTAAAAACCTATCTGTGGGAATATAATGTTGGCGGCAAGCTGGCATACCATATAAACGACAGCAGCCGTGTTGAAATAGGGTACAATTATTTTGATGACAAAACCGGTGACGGAACACGTGTGTATGACCCGGAAGGCGGATATTACAAATACCGCACAAATCATGCATATGCAAATTACCATGGCTACGCCGGCAAAACCAGGATTACGGCCAATGCCTATATGCAGCTCGAAAATTATATGAATCAGAAAGAGCAGCTGAAAACCGAAAAAACGCCGCCTTATGCCATTACGCAATACGTATTGTATCTTACCGATTCGCACCGCAACGATGCGGGCATATGGCTTTCGGCAACCACCGATTTGGGTTCAAATCACAAAATAACTTATGGTTCAGATATCCGCCTCAGTGGTGCGGATGCTTCTGATATTTATTTCACATCAACTGATACAATTTCCAATAAAGGTAAGATGAATGCGTATGCAATATTCGTACAGGATGAATTCAGTGCACTCCATAACAAGCTTAAAATAGTTGCAGGTGCCAGGGCCGATGCTGTATATTTCGGGGATGCGGCATTCACTATCCGCGCGCCTTCGTATACCAACAGCTATATGTTGGAATACACCGGGAAATACAAGGACAAAAACTGGCTTGCACTTAGCCCTAAACTGGGAGCCCGGTATGAGCTCAATTCATCAAATTCAGTATATCTAAACTACGCAGCCGGTTTCAGACCCGGCACTCTGGATGATATGTGCCGCAGCGGAAGTATTTCGAAAGGTTTTAAAATGGCAAATCCTGACTTGGAGCCTGAGCATCTGAACAACTTCGAAATCGGCGGAACCTTTGGATTAAATAAATATGTGAGGTTTGAGCCATCGGTATATTATTCAATAGGTAAACATTTTCAATATTTTGTCGGTACCGGTGATACGGTTTATTCCACTTCGAGTCCGAAAGCCATCCTGAAACGCGAAAATGTTAGCAAGGCCGCCATTACCGGTGCAGAAGCCAGGTTAATAGTAAATCCGGCAAAAACGCTGGAACTCACTTTTTCGTATGCTTATAATCATTCTATAATCAAGTCCTTTGATACTGTGAGATTTGTTGCCAGGAATCTTTCCGGGAAATTCCTGATGGAAGTGCCTTCAAACCGGCTTACAGCAATGCTGAACTGGAAAAATAAGTATTTCAGCAGTATGCTTGTATACGAATATACCGGTCAGCTTTACACAGATGATGAAAACCTGGTGGAAATGCCGGCTTATTACCGGCTGGATGCAAAAATATCACATGTTTTTGCCCGCCATTACTCACTTTCACTTACCATTCAAAACCTTACAAACAATATTTACACAGATAACAAAGGCAATCTGGGAATAAGCAGGTTTTATATGCTTGAAGCGGGATGGAGGCTTTGAGGGAGAGAGGAAGTGATGGTTAGACTTCACGACTGCACGACTTTAAGACTGCATGATTACATGACTAAAAAGCTAAACAACTCCAAGATTAAACAACAAAACGACTAAACAGCTAAATAACGAAACAACTGAATAACTAAACAAAATACAAACAACAAAAAACTAAAATTAAAACAACCCAAATGATGAAAAAGCTACTCTTAGTAATGCTGCTGCTTCCGGTTTTCCAAATGTTGAAAGCGCAGGAAGAACTTGTGAAATGGACTTTCCCTACCGGTCAATTAACGGATACGGTTCAGAATGGTACTAATCCATTAAATTTAACACGCACTATCCGAATTGAAGGTGCTGGCCCAATTACCATGACTAACGGCGTAACAGCAGGCGATTATGCTGCTACTGCAACTAACTGGAATGATGGAATGGATGTGAAAAACTGGAATGTACGATTCAAAACCACGGGGTACGATCATGTTAAAATTTCGTCAAAACAAAGAGCAGGAGGAAGCAATGGCGGTCCAGCCGATTTTAAACTACAGTACAAATTAGGGAGTTCAGGCGTTTGGGCTGATATTGTTGGAGGAACCGTAACTCTTTTAAACGACTGGTTTGCCGGTGTTGTAACTGACCTTGAACTACCAGCTGAGTGCCAGAACCAGGAAACTACCGTAAATATCCGATGGGTTATGACTTCAAATATTGACGTACTTGGAGGCAATGTTTTTGCAACAGGTGTGTCGAAAATTGACGAAATTATTGTTACCGGTATGCCAATAACAGGGATTGAAGAAACTGAAGATCAACAGCCACATACGTTTCCGAATCCTTCGGGTTCATCTTTTTCAATTTCAATTCCTAACGCAATTAACAGAATAGAAATTTATACTAACAGTGGAACGTTAGTTTACAGTGCAATACCTGAAAAAGGGTTAATGAGCATTGAAAAATCGTTGCCGACAGGATTGTATTTTATTAAAGCGATATCGAAAGGGAAGGTTACAATAATCAAGCATATTCTGCAATAGTTTTTCTTTTCTATTAAGAAGAGGTTGTCCTTGTAAGACAACCTCTTTTTTATATCAATTAGTTGTAATAAAACGAATATTAAAAATCGAATGTAATCCCTTGCGCCAGCGCTGTTTGTCCGCTGAAATTTATAGTGTTGGTTTGCCTGCGCATATAGGCTTTCCAGGCATCTGAACCTGATTCGCGACCTCCGCCGGTATCCTTTTCACCACCAAAAGCACCGCCAATTTCGGCACCCGAAGTTCCCAGATTTACATTGGCAATACCACAATCGGAACCGGTTTCGGAAAGGAATTTTTCAGACTCAACCAGGTTCTCAGTAAAAATACATGATGATAATCCCTGTGGAACACCGTTATTCAGGGCAATCGCCTCCTCTATAGTCTTGTATTTGATAAGATAAACTATAGGTGCGAAAGTTTCTTCCTGAACTTTATTGAAATGATTTTCAGCTTCAACAATGGCCGGAACCACATAATTACCTGAAGAATAATTTCCACCGCTTAAAAACTGTCCCCCAAAAAGAATTTTGCCTCCCTCCTTCTGAACTTCAACAAGCGCATTTTTGAAATTGGCTACCGAATGCTTGTCGACTAAGGGTCCTATCAGAACACCTTTTTCAAGCGGGTTTCCAATACGATCGGTTAAGCTGCTGTAGGCTGCAATCAAACGAGATTTAACCGCATCATAAACCTTTTCGTTTACAATAAGCCTGCGGGTAGAAGTGCACCTTTGTCCGCAGGTGCCTACAGCCCCGAAAACTACAGATTGCAACGTCATATCCAGATCGGCATGTTTCGAAATTATAACGGCATTGTTACCGCCCAGTTCAAGAATGGTTTTGCCCAGGCGCTGCCCTACAATAGAAGCAACCCTTTTGCCAACTATAGTTGAGCCGGTTACTGAAATAAGCGGAATACGCTTATCGGCGGCAAAGTTATCGCCCAATACATTGGATCTGGCAATTATCAGGTTGAAAACACCTTCGGGAACATCGCAGGCAACAAGAGTTTCAGATATAATTTTTTGCACGGCTATGGCGCAAAGCGGAGTTTTGGAACTTGGTTTCCAGATAACC
>JBBSBT010000166.1:0-6668 GCA_038250985.1 Bacteroidales bacterium | reverse complement strand
GCCATAGTAATTATGCTGGGCCAGGTCCATTCCTTAAGTTTATCACGCATCATGAATATGCCAGCTATGGCAAGCCACATCAAAGGTGTATATATTAACCAGCCTTTATGATACGAAAACAAACCTTCAATTATTCTGGGTTTCAGGAAGTAGAAATTTTCGCCCAGGTAAGAATACACTAAATAATGACCGCTGTTTAATTTCCAATAATATAATTGAGGAACCCAGATTATAAATGCGGCTCCTGCAAGAAGCAGTAATTTCCATTTGAGATCAAGAATAAATTGCAGGTTTTTTTTAAGATCTTTACCTTTAAAGTAGAAATACAGCCCTAAAAAAAGAAAAAAGATGATGTTGGTTGGTCTGATCAGAACTATCAAACCCAGTGATAATCCCAGTATAAGTGTGAGCATGATTTTAGGTTTCTCCATCCATTTAAGAAATACCCATAGTGCCATTGCAAAAAGGAAAAAACTATACACATGCGACATGGCTCCATCCCATGAGGCATAGTTAAGCAAATTAGTGCCCAGACCTATCGTAATTAATACAAGAGATACAGCAAAATCGTCAATAAATTGCCCGAGGATTTTACGCAGAAAAAAAAGCCCGAGTATAAAGTAGAAAACTCCGGCCCATATCAGTGCAATCTGATAGGTAAGCGAATATCCGTCTGCTAATCCACCCGTTACTTTTGTGTATAAATGAGCGATGCCGAAGAAAGGAGCATATAGCATGGCTACTCCCATTGTCATTTTTTGAACCCGGTTGCCATTTGGAAGGGGAAGACTCCAGACCGTGCCCGTAAATCCGGGTTTGTCGGGAAAGCGAAAGGTCCAGTCGTGATAAATAAAAGTAGCCGGAAGATACCCGTAATAAAAGATTACATCATGTTCAATAATCTTTCTATGCGTCCAAACCGATTGTTCAATGGTGAATTTGATAAAATAACTGCTTATCAACAACCAGACTATTAACGAAACCCTTTTAGTCATTATAAAGTTTTTTATCCGGATTTGTGCAACGCTAATTATGTCTGCAATCGGAGGTATAAAATTACTAAAATTGCATCATTTGCACAATCGGGGAACGTTTTTGCCGGTAATTTCGTATTAAATCTGGGATTACCTAACATGAATCCAAACAACAGCAGCACACTAAATGACAAACAATATGAGAGGGAGCGTAAAAAGATTTACTATTCTCAAATAAGCTAACCCGTTTGAACTGACCTGAAAAAATATTTCATGCATAAAGCCATGAACGGAATCGTGATTTTTAATATGACATGGTAATTTTCAGGTCATCAATATAAATTTTCTTTTTACTCTGATTCCAGGCATAGAGCTTGATGGTATATTCGGGCTTTAAAGGAATGTCGTCAATATAAAAGCTGGATGAGAATTCAACCCATTTACCGGGTACAGCCATTTCTTTTTCCAATGGGTAAACTTTCCAGCTGATAAGTGAATCGTTGTTATGAATACTGCATACTATCGACAGGCTGGGAACAGGATTTGCAACAGTGGTATAAAGCCAGCCACTCATTGTTACTATCTTGGGAACTCCGCTATTGATATTCGCGAGTTTTTCCTGATATGTATAACTAAATTGTATTGAGTCGTCTGTTACACTGGCATATCCTCCTGAATGTGCCGGAACTTCTTTCATGGCAGTAACTGTTTTTTCATTCACCCAGGAAGGAATTACACCCATTGCATTTTCCATGTCATTGGTGATGACAATTTCTTTTGACCCGGCCTGGTCACCCGTTTGAGTCTTGTTGCCTGAATTTGAACATGCCGAAAGAATAATTCCTGCAAGGGCAAAAAAGAACAGTTTTTTCATATAAATAAAATTATTAGGAGTTTATTTTTGACAAAATTAATATTTTCCTGCATTTAATTCAAAATTGAGTTTGTAAAGTTGAAAACACTTTGATTAACAATCAGATTGTAAGCCAGATGTAATTCATATTAAAAATGGATTGATAGATTCCGGCATATGTTTTAGCTAAATTGTTGTCACTTCCTGCTGCTGAATATGAGATGGAAATCATCGATATAAAACTTCTGTTTTCCTTTGTTCCAGAAATAGATATTTACATCCAGATCATTATTGGTTACGGGCTCCGGAAATAAGTGATGAAACTCAACCGCATTCCACTCGTTCGGAATTACAGGCTTATCGCTTGTCAGGCCAGCCCAGGATATAAGTTTTCCGTTGTCTTTAATTTCGACAACAGTAATCATATTTTTTAGTGTATCGTCCTGTAAGATATTAAATTTCAGCGTTACTGAATTTAAATTGCCATGCAGGCCAAGTTCACCGGCTTTTTTTGTGAAAACAGGTCCAAATTCCCTGTCAGGTGTTAATCCCATTGCATATTTCCCCGAAACTGAGGATCGGAGTGCCAGCCATGGCCTGAAGGCAGAGGTATCACTGTCGAAAGTATACCCGACTGAACCGGTTTCCAACATGCCGGAGACTAAACCATTTAAAGATACAAATTCTGCAGGAACTGAATCGGAACTTAACTTGTTACCGGAATTCCTCATAAATAAATAAGCTTCAAAAGGAAGATTTTCATCGAAGAATTTGTAATGTTTCAGCATAACAAAATTTGGGTTTCCCGAAAACAAACTCAACGGAATATTCGCGTCACCTTTCATAAAATGGGATTCCCAAAGCACAAGGGCGCTGTCAGGCAAATGGTTGACATATTCAGGCTCCGATGAATACAGCATTTCAACTTTTTTATTATCGAAAGGATCAGCATTGGCTACCATGGGAAGCAAAGGATGCTGGTAATATATCTTTAATCCAGGTACGGATTTTTGCATGTAAATACCCATTTGTTTCATCACCAGTTGTTCATTCGACGGCCTGAAGGGATAATACCAATGAGAGAAAGCAGACAAGACAATTATAATAAGAATAGCAATAATGATAAGCGGATTCAAATACCTGAATTTATTTAAAACCGAAAAGTTTATCTGGTTGAGACCAATCACAGCTATGATTGCTGATCCGGGTATGAGTACCGACAGGTAGCGGATCATTCCCAGGTTATTAAGGATTCCGGGCATACCGCACAAAAGACTATGCAATACAAAGCAACCAACCGTACTGCCCAGGAACAAAAGAAATACCTCTGCCACATAATCATGAGCCGGTTTACGACGAAGAAAATTATAAGCCTGGTAAAGAATTATGCCAATGCCAATCAGCAGCAGAACCGTATAAGCCGTTCCCCAGATTTGATTTTGCTCCTGGAAATAATGGAAATAACTGCCCTTCATGCCGGCATAATTATCTCCGACCAGTTTGTAATTCTGCGTAATGATCCAAAAAATATCTTTGTAATATGAATACCCTGCAACGGTATAGATAAGAGTGGCTGTAAAAAGCAATGGGATAGCCAAAAAATGCCGGCGATACACATATATCATCAGCAACAGAGGCATCACCACATAGGCTTCGGGTCGCACAAAAGGAATAAAAGAAGCAACAAAGGCACTTAAGCTATATCGTTTATTAAAAACCAGCCATACCGATAATATAAATACCGTTCCGAAGAAAATCTCGGCCAGGCCTGAATTCATTACAGCGAAATAAACCGGGGCAAAGAAAACAAAGACCGGGATTGACCAGGTATATTTCAGTTTCATTTTAGCTGCTATGCTGAATAAAAGCAACGAGATGGCAGCCGCATTTAGAGCCTGGAAAACAGCCATGCCTTTTAAGCCAAATTGAGCAAAAGGCGAACTCACCAGTGTGAAAAAAGGCTTGCCCCACAAGTAGAGCAAAAGATACGGGTGTTTCCACGAATACCTGGCAATTACATAATGTACAACACCATCGCCGGCATCGTAAGTAGCTTCAGCGTTCAGATATATATATACAACAGTGAAAAAGGATAAAAAAAGGATTGTATAAAAAAGAATTTTATCGGTTTTTGGTTGCATGTAATTTTCGCTTAGTTATTTTAATGGCAAACATGATTACTCCTGGAAATAAATCCTTTTCACCCGTTGCGAAATACCTGTAAGAATTTCGTACGGAATGGAACCCATTTCGTCAGCCAGCCGGGTAATCGGAAGGTCCTTTCCGAAAATGATTACTTCATCCCCTTCGTGGGCATTTATACAGGTGATATCGATCATAGTCATATCCATACAGATACTTCCCACAATAGGTGCAAATTTTCCCCGTACTTTCAGATGGCCGATGCCGTTGCTTAATGCCCTGCTCAGCCCGTCGGCATAGCCGATGGGAACAATGGCGATAGTGGTCTCCTTTTTTGCTTTATACCGGCGGTTATATCCTATGGTATCTTCAGCCTGTATGTGTTTAATCTGTGATATCACTGATCGTAGTGTACTCACATTTTCAAGTTTTTCCTGTTCCTCAGGCATGGGTGCAATACCATAAAGTCCGATGCCCAGACGTACCATATCGAAACGTGCTTCGGGGAAACGGGTAATGGCGGCTGTATTGGCAATATGACACAGGATGGGATATTCAAATTCAAGACTGATACGTTCCGAAATCATCCGGAACAGGCTGATCTGGTGACGCGTAAAGTCATCGTTGGCAGGACTGTCGGAAGCTGCCAGGTGCGAAAATATGGATTTGACGATTATCTGCGGACGGTCCTTTATCTGGTTTATTAATTCATCCGCTTCCACAGGATCAAATCCCAGGCGGTGCATGCCGGTATCAATTTTAATATGTATCCCTACCGGGTGCGAGTTTACTGATAGCTTCAGCAATGCGGCTTCAAGCATTCTCAATATCCTGAAACTGTATATTTCGGGCTCAAGCTGGTACTTGATCATGGCATCAAAACTCTCTTCATCCGGATTCATGACCATAACGGGCAGATTAATTCCTGCTTTCCGAAGCTCAATGCCTTCGTCGGCATAGGCAACTGTGAGGTAATCAACCTGGTGAAACTGCAGTACATTGGCGATCTCATAACTCCCGCTGCCGTACGAAAAAGCTTTAACCATGGCCATAAGCTTTACCCCGGGATTTAATTTAGAGCGGTAATAGTTGAGGTTATGAACCAGGGCATCGAGATTAATTTCGAGCACGGTTTCATGCGTTTTCTGCTGCAGCGACTCTGAGATGCGTTCGAAACCAAAGATACGGGCTCCTTTGAGTAAGATACTTTCATTCGCAAAAGCATTCAATGAGTATGAATCAAGAAACTCTTCGGTAGAATTAAAGAATTCTTTATCAATGTTGAAAAGTGCCGATTGCCGGCTGATTCCTTTGCCGATACCGATCAGGCGGTCTGCTTTTTTCTGGCTCAGTAATTCACTCACTTCGCTGTACAGATGGTTTTCACTGCGGCCGCTCTGGAGGATATCCGAGAGAATTACTGTTTTTTTACGGTGTTGCTTCTGCTGGTTCAGGAAATCAAGCGCAATCGAAAGAGAGTCAATATCGTTGCTGTAACTATCGTTTATAAGTGTGCAATTGTTTATCCCGGCTTTCATTTCCAGCCTCATGGCAAGTGGCTGTAGGGTGCGCATACGCTTTGATATCAGCGTGTTGTTAAAACCCATCAACAGCATTGCTGACCAGCAATGAATCGCGTTTTCGATAGATGCTTCATCCGTAAAGGGGATGGAAATATCAATTTCAGTCCCTTTATAAATCCCGTTGAGTTGTGTGAAATGCCCGTCGGACTCAACATGGTTTACCTGGAGATCTGCCGCTACTTTGCGGCTCCAGGTAAAGGTTTCAATATTTTTAAGCAGGCCCGTCTTTATAATTCCTTCCTGCAGTTCTTTCTGATCGATACAATAAACCAGTGTTTTAACCTTGGTAAACAGTTTGAACTTTTCACCCGCTTTTTGGATTCGGTTAATGAAATTTTCGTCATGGGCATGACCGATGTTGGTAAAAATTCCGATGGTCGGTTGTATAATAGGCTGCAGGTGATCCATTTCATCGGGCTCGGATATACCGGCTTCGAAAATGGCAAGTTCATTATCCTCACGCATTTGCCATACCGATAAGGGGACGCCAATCTGCGAATTAAAACTTTTAGGGCTGCGTACTATATTTTTACTTTCGTTCAGTAACTGGTAAAGCCATTCTTTTACCATGGTTTTCCCGTTGCTGCCGGTTATTCCGATCACCGGTATTTTAAACTGTTTGCGGTGTGCAGCAGCCAGGGCCTGTAAGGCGGATAAGGTGTTTTTTACCAGGATAATATTGGCATTGTATAGCAGCAACAGGTTGGCGGGCTCAACTTCGACAACAAAATTCCTGACGCCTTTATCGTAAAGTTCTTCAATGTATTTGTGCCCGTCGTTACGTTTGCTGCTGAGTGCGAAGAACAAACTTCCTTCGGGTGCAATAAGCCGGCGACTATCGATGGCCAACTCGCTGATCCGCGCATCGGGATCACTTTCATGGATTAACACGCCTTTTATGATGCGGTTTATTTCGCTGATAGTATATTCGGATTTGCTCATCCCTGTTTGTGGAAAATAATTTTAATTAGGCTATTTGTGAGTTGATGGTGTTGTAAATAGTTGAAATGTTTTGTTGTTGGACAGAAAACTGAAATCAGTAGATCGTCATAACCATAATCTCAGATATTATCAGAATGTTTCAATTGTTTTGTAAAACCTGGTTTAAAATTTCAT
>JBBSBT010000165.1:0-6738 GCA_038250985.1 Bacteroidales bacterium | reverse complement strand
CCGCTATCTTCCAGGAGAGGTTGTTCCTGAGAAGTATCATGATTTTTCGCATAAAGAAATGCTTCAAGGAACGAAACCTTTCCATCACTGTTAGTATCTGCATTTACGACAGCTCCGTTATGATCGGCCCCGTTCAATGCACAGGTGAAATAGTAAGAGAACAAATCATGGTTACCCGGGGCACCACCCCATGAAAATTCAAATTCATTGGCTGCTGATGCCAGTACCCGGTTATTCCCTCTCAGGTCACGTAAAAGTCCTCCGCTGAAACAGGGCTCTAAAAGAGAAACCAGGTATTTGAATTTTAACCTGTTAAACATAGCAGCTAGTGTATCATCCGAAATTGCATTACTGGCTGCATTGTAGTAAAAAACCGTTTCGTCATACCCATAAGGATCTACTTCATCTTTGGGAACTGCATCGGTGATACCGCTATAGTTTGTGTTGTCCGATGTATTGTACCCGCCGCCATGGTTTGTTATAAAGAAAAACAGGTTTGACCGTGTTGTCATTTTTGAATTTAAATAATTCATTGCATCCTTCAACCCGACAATTGATGCCGCATAATTTACCGGCATTTCAGCATCGGCGGCAACCCCATCTTTATACACTACAACAATTTGGTTGTCCTGGTATCCATATTTGCTTTTTAATGTTTTATACATGAATTTTAAATCATTCCAATATCGCGAATGAGCATTGCTGGCATTGATGCCTCCCGAATAAAGAAGCGCATAATTTTTGGATAAAAACGGCGCAAGCTGGCAGATTTTAGGGTTTATTTTACAAATGTTATAATAAGTTGGCGTTTCGAGTCTTACTGTTTTCTCTTTAATAATTTTCGGTAATTCTTTGCAGATGATCTCTATATCAATTTTATCCATCTTTGTGACCCTGCTTTTAACTGGCGATAGCTTACATTTTATCTGTACCAGGGCACCAAAATATTTATCTGCATCTTTCATTAAAAGTTCTGATGCCTCTCCTTTGATAAGAATATAAACACTATCAGGCATGGGCGTATTCACAAGGAACCATTTCATGTCTGTTACAAGCATTGGCAAAGGATCATTTACAAAATATCCTTCGACGAGATACTCTTTTGAAGCATCTTTCATGAATTCTTCTGAAACGGCAATCTCTTTTGCCTTACTGATATTGATGACTTCGGATTGTTTGATCGGTTTGCAACCAACTAATACAGTCACCAAAAGGAATTTCAATACAGTTTTTGCTTTCATTTTTTTGACTTTTTAGGGTTAGTAATATAATTGACTGTAATCTGTATGAAACAGATTCTGATAAAACTCATAGACCAAATCGTTTCCTCCTATTAATGATAGTATTCTTTTCGACTTTGAAAGCATTCGGACAAAGGTGAAATAAGATAGTTAAATTGTGCTGTATTTACAAAGTTACGATGTATATACAGATTTTGATAATTCAGGGCTAAATATTTACAAATGAATGTAATGCATTTTCCGTTCAGATTAAACAGATTGGTAATCAGATAAGCTAAATGGTAATCATGGATCAGAAAAATATTTGTAAATCAAGAAAAAACTTATGAATTGAATAATTAGTTTCCAGATTTCTGGCAATAACACTAGTGGGGCTTCGTTATAACAAGGTACTATTTAATCGTGTTTTGAAAAAAAGAAATGCTTTTTTAAATAGCGGATTGATTTATTAATTCTAAAACCACACTTATCGAATTATGAAAAACTTAAAATTTTATACAGGTTTCATTGCGATGCTTGTTATAGCGGCGGGGATGTTCTTTGTTTCCGGATGTAAAAAGGATGACAACAATAAAACGGCTCCGGCTCTTCCGCCTCAAGCCGGTTTTGTAATGAACTTCAATGATTTCTCCAATTCCGGCGATACCCTGAAATCAGCCCTGCAAACAGAGACGCATTCCAATTGGGGCTATTCGTACCTGAATGTGGCCGCATGGAATACCATGCTTACCGTCGGGCTGGCTGTACCGGTAACATCGTATGTGGAGTCGTTCAAGCATGAGGCTGTTTATCATCCGGATGTAAAAAACTGGACCTGGTCGTATAATTTTAACGTAGGTTTCACCGCTTATATGGCAACACTTACAGGCGCCGTTGTTGGCGACAGCACCTCCTGGGAAATGCGTATAACAAAAGCCGGAGCTTATGCTGATTTCCTTTGGTACCATGGGAAAGCTGCAATAGGCCAATCCGGGGGATACTGGATACTGATGGAAAGCCCTGAAAATCCCGGCGAATTGCTTCGTATTGACTGGAACAAATACAGCGATGGCACAGCCGATATAAAGTACAGTAATATAAAACCGGGAAATGCGGATAACGGCTCTTACATTTATTATGGAACTACGCTTAGTTCATTCGACAGGTTCTATCAGATCTATAATAAAAAACTCAACAACCTGACATCTATCGAATGGAGTGCTACATTGAATAACGGACATGTGAAGGATCCGGTTCACTATAAAAATACCGCCTGGCATTGCTGGGATTACCATTTGCAGGATATAGTATGTCCGTAAATTAACAGAATGAACAGATGATCACTGAACATCATCAAACCAATGTTCAAAGTGATCCTGAAAACTCTTTCCTTACCCGGCGCGTGAAAAGTTCCAGGTAAGGGAAGAGTTTTTCTATTTTGCATCTGTTTCAATAAAATGATTGTCGGGAAACATTAACAAGATTGATGTTTAAGATTTAATTTTCAGATTTGAAATGATTATAAAAAGTAACGAAACCTGCCTGTCTTCTTCAGCTGAACGATAATCAGGGATATCCTGAATAACTTTAAAATTAATATATTCGTGAATAATTTACGATTTTATTGACGGTTCTGTTGTTTTTCAATCGGTACTCCTGGGGATTACCTCTTTCGTGTCATTTGGATAAGGCTCATAGGTTTTGTGTTTCAGAAAGAAGATCATACTGACCATGGCGAAGAAACCATATATTAAACCTGCAGAAATTATTGCCGTCTTTAAGCTGTATTTATCTGTTAGCCAACCCCAAAGCGGCCCTGTAACCGCAAAAATCAGCCTGATCAGGAAATTCCGGACCGACAATACTGTTGCCCTGATCTCTGATGTGGTAATAATGTTTATATAATTGCGCAGGGTAGGAGTGGCCAGCCCCCGTGCAAGATAAAATACCAGGAGAATCCCAAGGCCGGTGTAGCCCGGCATCAATGGTAGCAAAAGGTATGAACTGAAAATGGCAAGAGTGAACACGATTACAGTAAATGGCGGTCCGTACTTTTTCTCAAAACGCCAGGCATAAACGGCAGCAATGCCCACACTCAGGTTTAATACGGCCCATAAAACGCCGTACATTGAAACAGGTAATTTAATTTGCCCGAAATACGGTTGGGCAAACCATGCCATTGAAAGCGTTGAAGCCCCTATGATTGCCGAAAAAAAAGTGTTCCATTTTAATTTCACATTCCCGTGCAATACGCTGTGCATGATTTTTACTACATCTTTCAACCCGGGTTTGATCTTAAGCGATTGTACGGGAGGCTCTTTCAGCATAAGGGCTGCAGGAAAGGCAATTAAGGCAACGCAAGCCTGAACATAAAAAGGAGTTCGTAAGGATGAAACGGCAAGAAGTCCCCCGATAATGCCTGCAAAAGCTTCCCCGAAATTACCGATGGATGTTATCCTGCCTTCCATCTGGGTATATCGTTTATTCTGTTTTGCAGCGGCCAGGGTGTCGTAAAGCATGGCTGAGTCAGCTCCCGACACCAGGCTCTGGCTTACTCCAAGAATTACTTCGGCAACAACAAACATCCAGAAACCAAAGGAAAGGCTGTAGACCAGGTACCCCGAAAACCCCAGCGTAGCGCCAACCAGTATACTGGTTTTTCGTCCTGCATGATCAGCAAAATAACCAGTAGGAATCTCGAGTGTCATTAAAGTCAGTGAGTAAATACTCTGCAGCAGGAAGATGTCCTTCATGCTAAGCCCGTTCGATTTGTAAAACAATACAATCACGGGCATGATAAGGTTCATCCATTTGGCTATTTTAACCAGGTAGAGGGCTGTAAGATTTCGTTTTACTGAGAATGCCATAAAGAATCTGAACCAACTGCAAAAGTACTTTATTGACGGCAAAACAAAAATTGATATTTGCGATTTTGTTTATGATTCCGGTTCATTTCATCTTTTTTAATAATCTGACCCGATCTGCTTTGTAATTTAGCTTTTTTTCATACTTTTGCACCTCCAAAGGAGAGGTGGCAGAGTGGTCGATCGCGGCGGTCTTGAAAACCGTTGATCTGCAAGGATCCGGGGGTTCGAATCCCCCCTTCTCCGCTGAACAGAATGCAATACACAGAAAACCACCGAAAAAATTCATTTTTTGGTGGTTTTTGGCTTTTTAGGGGGGTAAATGAAGGCAAAATGATGTAAAAACCTAAGTGGACTAGGCGGTGGACTAAGAAAAAACTGAAAGTTAGTCCACCGAATAAGGTCAAATTGGTGGACTAATCGGTGGACTAAGTAGAAACTGAAAGTTAGTCCACCGAATAAGCTGTAAGTCATTCTTTTGCTGTGCATTGCGTTTGACAGTCTTGCTCGATAAGTCTAAATTACTAACTCTAAAAAACAGTAGATTATGACACGAGCAACATTCAATTTAATGTTCTTTGTTAAAAGGACAAAAGCACTTAAAGACGGATCAATCCCCGTTTATGCAAGAATTACGATCAACAGTAAAAGGACAGAATTTGGACTGCAACGAAATGTCGGACCCAATGACTGGGACGATAAGAAAGGAAAGGCAATCCCAAATTCAAAGCAAAACAAAGAACTGAACAATTACCTTGAGGCTATTAAGGGTAACATTTTCATCAATAAGCGGGAATTGGAAGAACAGGGTAAAATACTTACTCCTGAAGCTATGAAGAAAGCTTACCTGGGACTTGATGAAACTAGCCGGAGACTTCTTGAAATTTTCAAAGAGCATAATGTAAAGTGTAAGCAACTTGAAAATATCGATTTTGCCCCAGGCACTGTTGAAAGATATGAAACCTGTTACAAACATGTATCGAATTTCATGAAGGAAAAATACAAGAAACAGGACATATTGATAAATGAGGTTACACCCATGTTTATTACGGATTTTGAGCTATACCTTAAAACAACAAGGAAATGCGCCCACAACACTACCCTGAAGTACATCAAGAATTTCAAGAAGATTATCAAGATCGCCCTGGCCAATGGCTGGCTTAAAAAAGATCCGTTCGCAAACATTAAGTTTCGGCTGGAGGATGTTGATCTAGCTTACCTGGATGCCAAAGAACTGGATAAACTGATGAAGAAACAGTTTGACATTGACCGGATGCAGCAGGTGAAGGACGTTTATCTGTTTTGCTGCTTCACAGGCCTAGCTTTTGTAGATGTATCGAGCCTGAGTGCCGAGGATATTGTAGATAACGATGGAGCGAAGTGGATCAAAAAGAGAAGGCAGAAAACTAAGAATTGGTGCCATGTGCCACTGCTGGAACCTGCATTGAAAATACTTGAAAAGTATAAGAGCCACCCCGGCTGTATAAAAAAAGGTAGATTGCTGCCGGTATTATCGAACCAGAAGATGAACGCTTATTTGAAAGAGATAGCGGACATTACAGGGATTGACAAGCACCTGAGCACTCATACAGCCCGGCATACTTTTGCTACCACCGTTACTCTTTCGAACCAGATATCGATGGAAGTAGTATCAAAGATGCTTGGACATTCAAGCGTGAATATGACCAAGAAATACGCCCGTGTAGTGGATGACCTGATAAGCAAGGATATGAAGAAACTTGTCGGGAAATATGAACCTGCCCTGGTAAACGAGGAGAAAAAGCCGCAACGAAAGAATTACCTTTTTGATTTTGACTTTTCACCTTCTGAAAATTAAAGTTTCAAATTTGAAAAGGAAAGGCTGCCTCACAAAGGCAGCCTTTCTTCATCTATTCCCTTCGGAACCGGAGCTTCCACCAGGTGGAGAAACGAATATTTTGTATGAAAGGATTGTATGAAAATGAATAGGCATGATCCTTTTTGGACAGGAAGAGTATAGATGGCGCAAAGGTATAATCCATTGGGAATATATCAATTTCAGCGCCCAAGAATAGCTTACTACGGGTTGGTGGTGTGAAGGTGGTCGTTTGGGTGATGATGCGTGTATGAGGATAGAATTGTGCCTGAATATATCCATGGCAAAGCTTGTTCTGAAATATTGTATCCGTTAGAGTGATAAGCGCATTTGTATCATTGATCAGGGTGCGGTGATACACGTTTTTTGTGAGGAACTCGAGGACAATGGCTGCTGTATCGATGGGCTGAAAAGCCTGATGCCAACTGCCGGTGTCGCGAAACTCTATTTGCGGAACCGGAACTACCCATGGATAGTAGAGCGTGTCAACCTTAATTTGAACTGTGGTTTGTGGCTTTGGAACTTCAGGGAAAGCCGGGCAATGGTGGCATTCGCGCTGAATAATCAGCATCAAAACCAGGAGCAACACCATGGTAAAGGACGAGGCATGAAAGAAGGATGTGAGCTTTGCGAACATCAGGAAGTGAATTTAAAATCGTGAAGGCGGTTTATCCAGCCTAAAAGGAATTTGTTATTTGCCGGGCGGGAAAGGCAGATACGGTGGAGGTAATCGTGCCGGGCTGCTACCAGGTCGTGAAACAATTTTGCCTGATCTTTAATATTAACGGCATTCAATGTT
>JBBSBT010000164.1:0-6753 GCA_038250985.1 Bacteroidales bacterium | reverse complement strand
TCGATTTTGTCAAATGAAATCAGTTTAATTTTTAAAATCCGAAAGCCATTTAGTCGAACTTGCGCCTATATGACTCATCTAAAGACTCTTAAATATCCCAACTGACCTTAAAAGCCTGGCAAAGGTAACAATTTTCATTCAGAGAAAAATGCTGCTTTAATGAATCCATCAACCCGGGGCAAACAGGATAAAATCAAACCACTACCAACAAAAGAAAAAAAAAAGGTCCCGCATGTTCAATATTTTGAAAAACAATATCCGGTTAGTATAATTATCCCCCTTTAAAAAATAAATTAAAATGAAACTCATTGGATAACCTTAACATATAAAAAGGTTTATACATTTGCACACTTAAAAAACACATATGCTTTCATTTGAAAATACGGAGATTGCTTTCATCTACAAGAGCAATTCCGACCTGCGACGGGCCCGCATACTTTTCAGCACCCTTGCTAAACCGGGACTCGTTAAAGTGGGAAAAACGCTGACCTATTTTGCATTAAATATGCATTTGCCAATAGCCTGGGCTATTAAGCCAACACTTTACAAGCATTTCGTAGGAGGCGAAACTCTTGAGGAATGTGAAAAAACAGTTAAATTGTTGAGTAAATTCAATGTAAAATCCATTCTTGACTTTTCGGTTGAAGGCGGGAAAGATCAGGCATCCATGCATCGCACCCTCGACGAAACCCTTCGTTCGGTAATTCATGCTGGCAAACATCCGGATATTCCGTTCTCAGTTTTTAAACCTTCGGCTTTCGCATCGCAGGAAGTTCTTACCCTGGCTTCGGGAAAAGGAGTAATTGACAACGAAACGGCTAAAGCCATTCAGTTTTTTAAGGACAGTGTCGGGAAACTTTGTAAAACAGCTTTCGAAAACGATATACCTATTATGATTGATGCCGAAGACTCGTGGTACCAACCTTTTGTTGACCAGGTTGTTACCGGCATGATGGAGAAATACAACAAGGAAAAGGCCATAGTGTACAATACGTTACAAATGTATCGCACCGACCGGCTTGCCTATTTGAAAGACGCATTAATAAAAGCCGAAGCGGGAAATTATTATCTTGGAATGAAATTCGTACGCGGCGCCTACATGGAAAAAGAGCGTCTGCGTGCTTCTGAGAAAGGCTACCCCTCTCCTATTCAACCTGATAAGTCAGCCACCGATCAGAATTATGATGACGGCATTGCATTTTCAGTTGCCCACCTCGACAGGATTTCCGTATTTAACGGCTCGCATAATGAGAATAGCAATCGTTTGCTTACCGAACTCATGGAAAAGCAAGGTCTTGCCCGCAACGAAAAAAAGATCTGGTTTTCGCAGCTATACGGGATGAGCGATCATATCAGTTTTAACCTGGCTTCGGAAGGTTACAATGTAACCAAGTACATTCCATACGGACCGGTGCGCAATATTTTACCCTACCTGATCCGTCGCGCCGAGGAAAATACTTCCATTGCCGGGCAAACTGGTCGCGAACTTGCTTTGCTGGAAAAGGAGCGTTTACGAAGGAAACAAGGATAAAAACAAATCCATTGGCCTGGAAGGGCTGATATGTTGAAATAGAATCATCATTACCAATAAAAAACAGCCACATCCTTTTAAAGTGTGGCTGTTTTTATATCCTTTACCCGGAAAAACGCCTGAATTCTTATTTTTTTTCAAGGGTTATTAATTCCTGACGGAAATAGATTAATTTTATCCGCACTCTGAATAACCAACAACCACTTGCTCCAGGGATGAAAAATGCCTTCCTATTCTTATTATTTTATATATTCCTAAGCGGATTGCCTGTGGTTTCCATGGCGCAGTCGTCATGCCTGGTTACTCATTACAACCGAAGCCAGTACAATGCCGGAAGCCAGAACTGGTCGATAGATATCGACAATCAGGGTTTCGTGTATGCAGCCAATAATGATGGCCTGATGAAATATGATGGGGTACGATGGAAAGTGTACCCCATGCCCTCGCATACCATAGCGCGGTCGGTTTCGGTGAGTCCTGATGGCAGAATTTACACCGGTTCGAACGAGGAATTCGGGTTCTGGACAAAAGACCAGGCAACCGGATTAAAATATACTTCACTGGTTCCCCTGTTAAAGGGTTTTGACCTGCACAACAAGGAAATCTGGAAAATTGTGCAATTCCGTAATAAGGTATATTTCCAGGGGTTCTCATGCCTGTTTGTTTATGATCAGCATACCGTTAAATCCATAGATCTTCCGGGTTCAATCGTTTTTCTGCTGAAAGCCGGGGACAGGCTTTTTGCCCATGCGGTGAAAGGCGATTTGTACGAAGTTATAAATGAAAAACTGGTCAATCTTAAACTGGGCAACGCTCTTTACGGAACCGAGGTTAAAACAATACTTCCGTATAAAGATGGATCATTTCTGATCGGCACCTCCTCGAAAGGAGTTTTTGTCCTCGATAAAAACGGGCTTTCGCCCTGGAATGTGCCTGCAAATGCACAGTTAAAAGAGTTTCAGATTAATAACGGAATTATTTTTGGCAATAAAATAGTTTTGGGCACCATAGTAAAAGGCTTGTTTATTCTAGATTTCAATGGCAATGTTTTAAATCATTTATACAGCGAAAAGGACCTTCAGAATAATACCGTTCTTTCACTTTGTAATGATAACGATCAGAATATCTGGGTTGGCCTCGATAATGGCATTGATGATATATCCTTTGATAACCCTGTGGATTTATATCCCGGTAAAAATGAAGCCTTGGGGGCCGTATATACGGCAGCGCTGAAGGACAGTATACTGTATGTAGGCACAAACCGCGGCATTTTTACTTATTCCCAGGAAGGGGAGAATTTTCATTTCCGGGGATTCCTTCCCAATTCGCACGGACAGGTGTGGCAGCTCAAGCTTATCGATAATACGTTATTTTGTGGCCACACCAATGGTACTTATATTATTGAAAACAATTCGCTGAAACAAATCTCCAACGTAAGCGGAGGATATATGTTGCAGAAAATGGTCTACAACGGCGGGGAATATCTCATCCAAAGCACTTACACCAGCCTGGTAATTTACAAAAAGTCGAAAAATTCATGGGCGTATAGTCACCAGGTGGAAGGTTTCCTGGAGCCGGCCCGTTATATTGAAACCGACCACCTGGGAAATATCTGGGTAGGGCATTCCGTAAAAGGCCTCTACAGGCTACGCTTATCCAAATCACTTGACAAAGTTATTGAAAATCAATACTTCGATAAAAAAGACGGGGTTTTTGCCTATTCCAATATTAAAGTTTTTAAAATAGCGAACCGGGTGGTTTTTTCGGATGGGGAGAAACTTTTTACATGGGACGATCTGAATAATAAGATAATTCCGTTTACGGAAATAAATAACAAACTTCATGGTTTTGAATCGGCTGTAGCAATAAATACAATTGATGAAAATAAGTATTGGTTCACGACCAAAACACAGGCGGCACTATTTAATTTTAGTAAAAATAAACCAACGATGGTTTTCCGGCTGATTTTCAGCCAGTATTTTATTTCGTTGGTTAATAATTATGAAAACATTGTTCCTCTATCCGAAAACCTGCACCTGATTTGTCTTGACAATGGATTTGCAATATTTAAAAAAGATATTGCCTTAAGAGCCGAAAACAAGTCTGCAAAACTGGTAATCAGGGATTTTTCCTGTGCGAATGCAGAAGGAGATGTGCTTTCTGTTGATCTCTCAAGCAGGGCGATTGCATTGCGAAATGCCTATAGCAATATTGCCATTTCATTTTCAACTCTTCAAAACCCTTGCTCCCGGAAACTTTATCAATTCATGCTCGAAGGCATTGACACTGACTGGAGCAATTGGTCGGAAACAGCCGAGGCAAAATATACGCGTTTGCCTGTTGGAAAATACAACTTTAAAGTCCGCACCATATCGTCGAACGGGGCAATAACCGACCCTATAAGCCTCACTTTTAAAGTAAAGCCTGCATGGTATGCTTCCGTTCTCGCCACAATAATATACTTACTTATCGTCTTGGGTGGGATTATTACAAGCCAGTATTTTTACAGCAGAAGTCTGTTAAAGTATCACAACCGCCGGCTTATGATTGCCAATGAAAAACGGAAGGCAGAAAAGCAAAGATCAGAACAGGAGATTATGAAACTGCAGAATGAGAAGCTGCAGGGTGAAATCTCACACAAAAATATGCAGCTTGCCGATTCCACTTTATCCATTATCCGTAAAAACGAAGTTCTGATTGAAGTAAAAGGCGAACTTGAGAAACAGAAAGCAGAACTTGGCCCGCGCTACCCTGCTCGTTACCTGCAGCGGTTAACGACTATGATTGATAAGAATATTTCGAACGATAACGACTGGGAGATATTCGAAGCTTTGTTCGACCAGGCACACGAAAATTTCTTCAAACGGCTGAAACAATCATTTCCCGACCTTACCCAAAGCGATCTCAAGCTTTGTGCTTACCTGAAATTAAACCTGTCGTCGAAGGAAATTGCACCCCTTCTCAATATTTCTGTCAGAGGGGTCGAAATCCGCAGGTACCGGCTGCGCAAACGTCTTGCCCTTACCTCGGATAACAATCTGGTGGAATATATTATGCAGTTCTAGCCCTTATTATATTTGTGGTTTAAAGCCCTTTACAGAATTCTAATTTCGGGTAAGACCGGTAGTTATTTTATTCTTCTTCTTAAGAAAATGAACATAAAAAAGAAGCTATTTCTTGCTTTCCTTCTGACAAAGAGCTTTTTCCAGGCATGCCTTTACCTCATCACGGCTGAATTTTTCAATTAATATTTTGTCATTTTTTTATATCCTAACACATTGTTCTATAATTAATTATATATTCCAAATCAAAGTGTGATGTATTGATGTATGGTAAATTAAAATACGCTTCAAACGGCTGTAGTATTCATGATGAATCTGTAAAATCAGAAATCTGATAAATATCCTCGTTATTTGTATTATAAAATATCCTCAAACAATTGCGGTAACATGAATAAATCCACCCTATCAGGAAGCAATACTATGGTTGACTGTGCTTAATGAAGTTACAGAATGAAATTTTTAAGATACATTCTGATTCATGAAATTTTATGAACCGGAAATTCACGTACAGCTTGCCCGCAGAGGATAAAGGAAATGATAGTATCTTTATGATGCTGTCCAAAAACTGATCCGGATCATCCGGACGAAAAATCCAAAGTGATTTATTAATCCCCAAAATATTTCAACACATGAAGAATTATACCATGATCAGCAAAGTTTTACTGCTATTTATTCTGTTTTCAACTTCATGTATGTCGCAGAAAAAGCAGTTGGTTTTCAAATCCAGCGGGAAAGTGGATTATCCGGTAACGCCGGCTGAAACCCTGATGCTCGATTCCATTCAGTATAAAACTTTTCTATACTTCTTAAATGAATACGATCCCGCAAAGGGAATTGTAAAGGACCGTGCCGCCAAGTGGGCTCCTGCCAGCATCGCTGCAACAGGTTTCGGAATCCCATCCTTTGCTGTTGGTGTTGAAAGGAAATGGATCACACGAAAAGAAGCCGCTAATATTACCCTGAATATTCTGAAATTCTTTGCCAATTCGGTTCAGAGTACCGATACCAATGCCACCGGTTACAAGGGATTTTATTACCATTTCCTGCGGATGAATTCGGGAACTCGCGAATGGAAATGCGAGCTTTCGTCCATCGATACAGGCATATTGATGATGGGCATCATCTTTGCCCGAAACTACTACAACATGGATAATGAAACCGAAGAACAGATTCGTTCGCTTTCAGCCACATTGCTTGGACGGATAGACTGGAATTTCATGCAAATGTCGGCAACAGCCAAACATCCTAACGCAATATCCATGGCATGGACTCCTGAACACGGACTACTCAATCACGGATGGAGTGGGTATAACGAAGGACTTTTTCTATATATCCTGGCTGCCGGAACCGGCATGGAAGATGTGAACCGGAGTTATGATTCGTGGCTGTCAACGTATGAATGGAAAACGCCGTATAAAGGCCTTTCACATGTAATCTTCCCTCCTTTGTTCGGGCACCAGTTTTCGCAGGCATTTATCGATTTCCGTGGTCTGGGCGATAAATACATGAAGGAAAAAGGAATTGACTACTTCGAAAATTCGAGGCGTGCAACCTATGTTCAGCGAAAATATGCAATTGATAATCCCAAAGGCTGGGTTGGTTATGATTCGCTTTGCTGGGGCGTTACTGCTTGCGACGGACCCGGTGGTGAGTACAATTTCGGTAATAAGAAATTTGAAGGTTATGCTGGCCGGGGAACCAGCGGAACTGATAATACAATCGCTGAAGACGGAACAATTGCTCCTTACGGCCCACTTTCGTCCTTACCCTTTGCTCCCGAAATTGTATTTCCGACCATAAAATCGATGAATGAAAAATATGGTTCTAAAATATGGGGCAAATACGGTTATTACGATTCATTCAACCTGACTGCGAAATGGGTGGATAGTGATTTCCTCGGTATTGATGAAGGCCCGATGCTTATAATGATTGAGAATTTCAGGACAGGATTGGTCTGGAATTATGTGATGAAAGATCCTGCCATACAGAAAGGACTTGAAAAACTTGGCTTTGCGTATTTGAAATAAATTTTTCCGGGCTATGAAAAATATAATCTTCAAGAATATCATAGGAATCCTGTTGGTACTCACCGGTGCTATTGCACAAGCTCAAATTAAAACTCTGGACGATTTCGAAACTAAAAATGGCTGGAATTTCATT
>JBBSBT010000163.1:0-6778 GCA_038250985.1 Bacteroidales bacterium | reverse complement strand
TGAAATCGAGGCTCCGTTTTTACAGTCACATCCTTAGCATCGGGTTTTATTCTGAAAAATATTTTCAGAAAACAATACTTTGATTTCCGTAGCCATCTCCCGTTAGAGGTTATTCCTTTTTCAGAGGCGTAAAATACGAAGAGATAAAACTATCGATCCAGCCATTATTCCTGATCCGGAGGTTGAAGGAACGGGCATCTTCAATTTTGCTGAACGATCCGGCCGAATAGTGGTACAGACCATCGGCTCCATAAGTTTCGGCTATTTTTAATCCGGGCATCCTGGACAACAGCAGTCCAAAATAATCTTTGATTTTTATAGGAGCGCTCAAAGCCAGAAGTTGCACCCTGAATATGGTATCACCGGGGATTAAGGCTGTTGTATCTTTAACCTCCAAAATCCGTTCTACCTGGTTTTTCGACTGGCCAGGTTCAACAATTATTTGTTTTTTAATGAACTGATCATCACTTTTTGTCTTCAATACTTCAGTTCCGGGTTGTGAAATTACATTTTCCTTTACATCAGAAGATGCTGTTTTTACCAGGTTTGTTACCTTCGGGGGGGTAACGATCCTGCGATATTTTGGTTTATATGTAATATCCAGGAGGCTTTCCCCTGCATAGATGGCTACAAAACTATCCTTCCAACCGGTTTTCATAATCGTGCGGCGCAATTGCCTGGTTTCTTCAATTCCGGATGTAGCTTGTGTACTGTAATGGTATAAACCGTCATCGCCCTTTTGTTCCACAATGGTTAACCCGGGCACATCGGAAATAAGTTTTGCAAAATAATTTTTATCCTTAATAGGTTTGCTCAGAGCCAGCAGCTGCACTTTGAAAAGCGTATCGGCCGGAATAAAAATAATGGAGTCTATTATGGCTGAATCCTGTTCTTTTAATTTCGTATTGTGATCAGTCTGTTTATTTCCATTTTTCAATGATTTCAGAGAATCCTTTTGTTCAACCAATGCATGCTTTTCAGGTTGAAACTGCACTATTTTTTGTTCATAAACAGGAACCTCTGTTTTCGGGATCAAGATAATTGAATCAGGCTGTAACTGCATGGTTTTTTGTTCAGCTGCAGGAACCTCTGCTTTCGGGATCAAGATATTTGAATCCGGTTGTAACCGAATGGCTTTTTGTTCAGAAATAGGAACCTCTGTTTTCGTGATCAAAACAATTGAATCCGGTTGTAACTGAATGGCTTTTTGTTCATAAACAGGAACCTCCGTTTTCGGGATCAAGATATTTGAATCCGGTTGTAACTGAATGGTTTTTTGTTCAGAAACAGGAACCTCTGTTTTCGGGATCAAGATATTTGAATCCGGTTGTAACTGAATGGCTTTTTGCTCAGAAACAGGAACTTCTGTTTTCGGGATCAAGATAATAGAATCCGGTTGTAACTGAATGGTTTTTTGTTCAGAAACAGGAACTTCTGTTTTCGGGATCAAGATAATTGCATCAGGCTGAAGCTGAATGGTTTTTTGTTCATAAACAGGAACCTCCGTTTTCGTGATCAAAACAATTGAATCCGATTGTAACTGAATGGTTTTTTGTTCATTTTCGAATACCATTATTTTAGGTACCGAGGCAATTAAATCCGGTTGAGGCTGTAAAGTCTTTTGTTTATTAGCAGGAACCTCAGTTTCCGGTATAATCACCGAAGACTGAATATCCAGGGAGTCTTTGGCCAAAGGCCTCAATACAAAGTCAATACCATCAACAATATCCCCGTTTTCGGAAATTTTTATGCTGAATTCCCTACATGGCGCATTTACGCTAAACTCAAGGTTAGCCAACTGAAGCGAATCGACACAGGCATAATAATCACCTGGAGCAAGTCCAAGGTAATAGACATATCCATCGGACTCGGAAAGGGTTTCGGCAACTTCATTATTGGTAGCTTTTTCATAGATTTTTATAGTTATCCGACCAAGACCCTTTATAGAATTATCCTTATCCAGGTATACCATGCCACTTACTTCGCCCACCGGAATTACAGGAATATCGATTCGTTTAAACTGGTTTGGATCTATTAAAACCTGGTAAATTTTATTTTTGAACCTCCACGAAATGGTCTCCAGGTCTTTATCCATAAACTCAAGTCGATAATTAGTAAAAGCGGATAAATCGGGAATGCGGATAATTGAATCCTTTTCGCTGAAGATGGGTCTGCCGCCACTTATTTTCACTCCATTCAATTTCACCATATGTTCGCCTTTATCGAAAATTCCGTTTTGATTCGCGTCGAGGAAAGGATACAATAAAATACCGCCCTTGCTCATGGATGGATTATTGCTAACGTTGGTATAATTATCGGCTCCGAACGCCAGGCTACCCATTGCACTTTGAGAAGTTGAAAATTTACCTTGGCTGTGAGAAGCAGAAATATTTGTTCTTGCAAAAGGCAGATCGTATTTAAAACTCAGATTAATAAAATGGTCGTTAAATGAATAATTTCTTTCGTAAGAAGCTGACAGGTATCCGATAGAGATCTTTTTCTCCACTTCGGCTTTATAGTTCATTATATTTTTCTGGTTAATATTAAAGCGGACGGAAGGGCGTATTATCAGCCCATTACCAAAACGGTACGAGAATGTCAGGTCATCCGTAATGTATGATTTCTGCTGATCAATCCAGTTGAGTTGCGTGGATGAATTAACATTAAATTGTTTGTAATACACTGAAAGCAATGCATTGGCCTGGTTATATTTAAATTCGCGATAATCCAGTTGAGTGTATTCCAAGCGGGCAAACCCGTTTATTTTTTTATATCGCAACGGGAATGATAGCCTGACTTTTTGTTCAACATCCGCATTGAAACGGGTAGCAAGCTGTCCCTCAACATACTTTGTGTAGATAATTTCGAGCAAAACATCTTTGCTCAAATAATAATTCATCAAACCACTTGTGCGCACACCATAGGCATATTCACCGTTGAGTGTCAATTTACTAAAGGGCTGAATGGTTGCTTTTGCATATGGTATATACGGACTATTCGGGATTGATGATAAATACTCAATACCCCCACCAACAGTCAGAATGCGGTTCACCCCATAGTTAAATTCCCCTTTCCCAAGGCGGCTCCTGGTACTATCCTGAACTACGCCTGCCGATAAGCTATATTCGAATTCACCTGCGGGCATAACCGTATAAGGTACATTCATCGTCCGTTCCTCGGTTCGTTCCTCACCCATGGGTCCATAAAATTTTAACTTCAAAGTATTATAACCATAAACGATAGGTACATTAAATGTGAAAGCTCCAGAAGCATCAGCCTGTGTATAATTAACCAACACGTTATTAATGTATAATTCAACGGTCCAGTTGGGTTCCGTTGTTTCATTAATAGGAAAGTATCCATTAGCTTTTCGGACAGTAGTAGGAGAATTGCGGACTACCGCGCCAATTACCTGGGAATTAATAAATGAAATTGTCTGATTGGTTATCTTTCCAACCTGGGCTTGTTTAATAATTTTATTTTCGTTATCCACCCAACGCCAGATGTATTGCAACTGGCGACCATCAAATTTATATTGATTATAATAATTTAAAGATACATCAGCTTCTCCATACAGTAGTTCAGCTCCCAGTCCAAATCCAAAATGATTATTGGCCGTTTCCTTTGTAATTTGATTTGCATTTATCAGCCAGTCGAGGGTTCCAAACTTAAACAGGTGGTAGTTTCGTTGCAAAACGGTATCAGCGATCTCCGTGCCTTGCACTTTAGCCAGGTTACTCCGCATCTGGTCAATACGTATCTGTTTAACAACCGGCAGTTCAAAACTGGATTTGAGGGTTAAGTTCATAGACCTGTAATTGAAACCCAATGTTATCCCAAAGGCTTCCGTGAACAACGACGATTCAACATAATAAGCTCCTGATTCTTTTATCAATCCTTTGGGGCTACTATATATTTTATTACCTACTTTAACCTGTCCGGTCAAATAATCTATAGAATAAGTCTTGCTTTCATTCTCAATAAATCCACTTACCCGGTTAAAGGCCGGCTCAACCTGGATAGCAATATTCAGTATCTTGAATAGATCTTCGATATTAATATAGAGCAATTTATCATGGGTGTAGATTGCATCAAGGTAAAACATTTTATATCCTGAAACCAAAACATGAACCGGAATTTCATCATATGCTGCAGGACTAGCATCATTTCCACCGTCATCTACAACTCCCGCACGTCCTTTAATAACGGATACAATATTAAGTATTAAAAGCACAATCAGGAACCTCACAATAAAACGCACCTTACGTTGCACAATTACCATGCAGTAAGCATCAAAAATACTGAAGTAATTGTTTCTTTTCATCCTATTCCTGGTTAAATGTAATATCAAAACTGCCGGTGTACACGCCCGGAATTGCATTGCCCGGCACATTGAGTGTGCCGCCAACACGTAATGGTGTTATGAAATTACAATCGTTGTTCGTAGGGAAGATTGCATTATTACCTCCTCGTTCGGTTGGGCCCATATCCAAAATGAGCGTCCCCCCGTTACTGCCATTCAGAATGCTTGAAAACGCAAAAGTTAAAGTAACACTTCGCCCCTCGCAAAGCTTGATCTCAAAAATAGCTGGCAATGGCATATCCCCGGCTAAAAATGTAATGCCCCCCCCCTTGCTTCTGCTACCATCCCACCCCACCGTTACAGTACCTCCTGCCCCTGATACGCAAAAGCTCCCAAAATTTATAGCCTGCGTTGGTATAACGGTTAATGTTCGTTGTGGTAGTACGGGTTGGGCATACGACAAGTTCATACAGGCTAATAAAACCGCAGTAATTAACATTGTTTTCAGCAAATATGTATATGCACCTAACGCCTTCATTATATTTCTTTTAATTCTTAATCTTTAACTTTCCGAACATTAATTTCATTTCCTGAACTTTGTTTTCCTTAAGTGTCCAAGGTTTTGCTTTTTACTGGAGAGTCAACACCTCTTCCGCATAAATAACCGGTTTTTTAGGATTATCATTATTGAGATAACTCACTTTCAATTTCCAGTTTTTCAAATCCATTCCGGTATTTTTGTGTAACCTTACCGCAATATTTCGCTTATTAATATTTGAAAGCACGCCCAAATTCATAATGCTGCCGACCTGAAATGAGGCACCTTTAGCATTAGTATACTCAACCTTAATATCACCATAAACGGAGATATTTCCTGTTCTGTTTATTGTTAGTTTGAGAAACAACATCGTATCCTGTTGAGTTACCAGTTTTATATCACTCAGGGTCGCATTCACATTAACCTGTCCTGAGCGGATAAGAACCGGAATGCTGATCCCATAAATAGGAATAAGCTGAACAGCTAATTCAGAAGTATCTATACTTTTTGTCCCCAAGGGTTTGTAGTTTTTTTCGGACCGGAAATACAAATGTGAACGGTATTCGCCCGCAATCATATCAGGCCTGCGACGGCATTGAAGCATAATTATCTGAGGTTCTCCGGGAGCCAGTGTTACCTGCCGGGGGAATACCCGCAGGTAAGGGTCGGCAAACATTTGACCTGAATCAGGTTGCTCAATTGAAACGTAACTTCCATCCTCCCTCATGTTAAAATGCAGAAAAGAAATAGAATAGGTGGTAGTGTCTTTACCCACGTTTACCAGATCAAGTTCTTCAATTTGCTTATTGCCTTCAAATACTACCCTTTTTTGAGTGATCATTAAATCACCCTGGGCTAATGATTTAAAACTAAAGCATACCAGAGAGATAAATAAGGCTACAAATATTCTTTTCATGTTGCGTTTTGTATTGTAAAAGATTCAAGCAAGGATAGATTTATTAAATTTAAGAATGGGGCAGGCCCTGACAAGAGGGCCTGCCTCCCTTCTTAATCACCATACAGATTAATAATTAACAGTTACATCAAATAGCCCGGTATAGATTCCTGCAACCTGATTAGCAGCAACATTTAAGGTACCACCAACTGTAAAAGCATCTGCACCAGCAGTAAGTGTACTAGTAAGTAATGCATATGAACAATCCATTGCTGTTACAGTCATGGTTTGCCCAGTTCCGTTTGTAATTGTTACGGCGGCTGTAGGAATTGTGATGTTGTAAGCAGTGGTTCCTTCACCTGTTACCGCATAGCCTCCCGCGGTTGGAGTGCCGCTAACAATGGTAACACCACCTGTTGTACTTAATGCACTCGCAGTAGTAAGAACAGCAGTACCTGCTGTTGCGGAAGCTGCCAGCACTCCGAAATCCATAATGGTAGGTGCTGTGATTGAAATTGGAATTTTGAGTTCAGCCTTAGCTGTATTGGATACAGTCGACTGAGCCATAACTCTGCTTGTAAATCCAACCATCATTACGATAGCTGCAATAATTACGATTGATTTTTTCATGTTTTTCATTTTTTGTTAATTTGTAGTGATTTAAGTTTTGATTATAGTTTGCATATTTTCAGTGTTTTCCATTACTACGTATTGAAAAACAAAGCGGGTCGCTATGCTGCTCGCCTGGGGTTAACTTTTCATGGTTCCATTTTCATGTTTGTCTTTATTTTTGAGGTTAATATTCAGTTTAATTGTTTCTTCCATAATATACTTTACGGGTTAAAAAGCCCTGTGGATTTACCAGCTTTATGATAAGTACCTGGGGCGGTGAATTTAAAGTAAGCGTATGTTGTGCTGAGCCTTGCAATGATTTTTGAATCATGAGTCGCCCCAGGACATCGTAAACCAAAACGCTGGTTTCGCTTTGCACAGATGAAAGATCAATAATCAATTGCTGACCGTTGGAGTAAACCTGTGCAGG
>JBBSBT010000162.1:0-6796 GCA_038250985.1 Bacteroidales bacterium | reverse complement strand
TGCCCTGTTGAAATATGCATTTGCAGTCGGGTTTTCATTTATGGAAAGTGTCAATAAAGAAATTGCCTGCTGGTATTGCTTCTTTTCCAGCGCTTTTGATCCCTTTTGATAGTTTTTTGCAGAGTTATAGTTCTGGCTGTATGCAAAGGCAAACCAAAACAGGGCCAATGAGAATAAAATAGTCTTTTTCATAAAAAAAAATAAGTAATGGTTAAAAGTTATTTATCAGAAATACAAAGGATGAAATTTCACCCCATTTTTATTAAATTCTATAGTCGGCATCGGGATTTTTATAAAACCTATAGTGTTCAGAATAAGCTTCAATGTTTTTGATTTAACCGGGATCCGGCTTAAATCGATATCTGCAGCAATATAGTATTGCCTGTATCTTTCGCTATACGGAACCGTGACGCCGTTTATCTCGTTCGGGTTACTGAAACCTCCGGTCATGCCTTCGGCACCATAGCCGGCTGCAATATTCAGCCATTTCGGGAAACGGGTTTGCTGCAAGCCCAGGCTGCTGATGTTGGCAGAAATCCAGAAGGTATACCCGTTATAATCTTTAAGCATCCGTTGTGGAAGTGTGCGGCCTAACTGATCGGGATTGTACTTTGCATAATGCGAACCGTGGAAGGAATATTTTGTCACGAATTTCTGCTCGTGCCAGGTTAATTGCTGGCTGATAAAAAGTGCCGTTCCCAGGGTGTTTACAGCCATATCGCCGGGCGAAAAGCCCCATTGTTCCGAAAATCCATCCATCATTTCAACGGTGGTAAGGTAAACCAATCCCGTCATGCCCCCGTACCAGGTTGATTTTTTCTCATTTACTCCGGCCCATCGAAGTGCCGAATATCCTACACGTCCCAGGTAATAGGAAGATGTAATATGGCCGCATTTGTCCATCTGCAGCCATTCATTGTCATCGTTTAAAAAATGAAATGATGATTGGGGATAATCTTTATACCACAGGCCGTAAAGTCCTATCATAGTTCCAACATACAATGCAGGCCCGGTAACAGCCACAAATGTGAGTTTTTTTCGGTTCAAGGTATCGGATGCAAAAGTTGAATTACCGTCAACCTGTCCGATAGTAACATTCGTTTCGCTCATTAAGATGAGCAAAAGAAATAGAAAAATTATGGACCGGTGGTTCAGCACAAATATTATAATAGTTATCAGATGTAATTAGTACCTCGCATGTAGCAGAATTATTTTATTTCATGATCCCTTTCTGATCCAGGGCACGCTGGTATTTGGCTGCATTCAACAGGTGCTCATTCATGGTAACAGCAAAATTATGATAGCCCGAGAAATCCTCACGCGCGCAGAAATACATGTATTTGTGTTCATGGTAATTCAAAACAGCATCAATGGATGCAATGGAAGGCAGGCAGATAGGACCCGGCGGTAATCCTGTATATTTATAAGTATTATAAGGGGAATCAATAGTTTTGTAAATATTAAGGACCCGCTTGATGCTGAAATCGCCTATTGCGTAAACCAGGGTCGGATCAGCCTGTAACAGCCATCCCTGTTTAAGCCTGTTCATATAAACACCGGCTACATCCGGTTTTTCATCATTCTGGTTTGATTCCTTTTCAACAATTGATGCAAGGGTGATGGCCTGTAACTCAGTGAGCCCGATTTCTTTCAACTTTTCTTTCCGCTTATCGTTCCAGAAGGCGATGTATTCCTTATGCATCCTGTCCATAAACTTATCGGCAGAAATATCCCAGTATACTTCGTATGTATTCGGGATAAACATACTGATTATGTTATCGGGTGTGAAACCAAATTTTTCAACGTACTCCTTATCATTAAGCAGTTTGAGTAAAGTTACGGAGTCAGTTTCGAGTTGTTCGGAAATATGGCCGGCAAGTTCCGTTTTAATACGTATATTATTGAAGACCAGTTTTACAGGGTCCTGTTGTTTGGATCTCAGTTTTGTAATGATCTGTTTATTGTTCATCCCTTCTTTCAGGAGGTAATGCCCTGATTTAATATAATCGGGGTATTTCATCAAAGCGGCCAGTTTTTCAAAGGAGGTCCTGTTTATAATGGTGCCGTGCTTATAAAGCTGTTTTTTTACGTCGTCCCAGCTTGAACCTGATTTGATGTTAAGAGCAAACGATTTTTGACCGCCAAGCCATACGTTGGGTTGATATATCATGCGGTACCCGAGGTACCCGATTAAAGCTCCACAAACAATAAGTATTGACAGAATGATTAAGATAAATTGCCTTCGGTTTGAACGGCGCTTTTCACGCTTAATACGGCTCGAATAGTAATTTGCCATGTTCTAAGGTAGTTTAATTTAGTATAGTGGTTATTGTATTATTATTGGCTGCAGATATTGATTTTTAACAGGAAAGTTCCTTTTCTTATTACAATAATTTTAAGATTTAGGATTTAAAAGTTGAAACAAAAGTTCATCCGTCCATTGACCGTTGCGGAACAGCCATTCCTTCCTGTTGCCACAGGCTGAAAAGCCCGCTTTTGCAAACAGGTTTATACTTTCCTTGTTACTTTGCTCAATATTGCAGTATAACTGATGAAGATACAAAGTGTTAAAACAGTATTCAATCAACAGGTTGAGCGCTTCGAGGGCAAACCCTTTTTGCCTGAATGGCTCATCAATCAGTATTCCTATGCCTGCCCTTTTATGAAGCGGGTCAAAATCATACAAATCAATACTTCCCACCGTTTTTGTGCCGGAGCCTGATGAATGCCAGTCTACCATGAGACGCAGCTGCTTTGCTGTGAATATATCTTTATCCGTATTCAATACGAATTGTTCAATGGCAAATCTTGAGAAAGGTTCCAGTGTGTTGCCCAAATGCCAGATTCGGGTATCGTTTTCCCAGCGGAAAACAATGTCGATATCAGTAGGTTCCATTGCTCTGAGCAATAAATTCGGGCCTATCATAAAGGTTAAATTTCGATCGTTCCTTCAAAAATCAGTTTTGCAGGTCCGGTAAGTTTTACATCTTTAAAAGTATCATCTGTTCGTGTGAAATTTACAAACAGTCTTCCCCCGGCAGTATTCACATAAAATGATTTGCCTCCATATTTTAATGATGCAGCAATGGCCGAAGCTGTAACCCCGGTGCCACACGAAAGGGTTTCATTTTCGACACCTTTTTCATAAGTACGAACATAAAGCTCTTTTTTCAGCAGCTTGGCGAAGTTTACATTGGTCCCGTGGGGCTCGTACCGGGCATCATACCTTATTTCACGGCCCGATTCAAGAATGTCGATATTATCCGGATTGTCAACAAATTTCACCACGTGGTATGTTCCGGTATTCAGATAATACGAGTCTTTATCCATGCTGTAAATCTGCGGATCCTGCATATCCAGTTCAACAATCATCACGGAACCGTGGTTTTCGGTTATCCTTGCATGATGTATTCCATCCGCGGCCATAAAACGACTTGTGGTTCCTGTTATGCCCATCCTGTGCGCAAAAGCAGTAATGCATCTGCCTCCATTACCACAAAAAGTAGCCGGGCTACCATCGGAATTGAAGTAATTCATTCCAAAATCGTATCCTTCGCTATGCTGTACCAATAGAATACCATCGGCACCAATGCCAAAATGTCTGTCACAGAGTTTGCTGATCAATTGCTCATTGGCAGGAAACTGTAACTTCCGGTCGTCGATCATGATAAAATCGTTGCCGGTTCCTTCGTATTTACTGAATTGCAGGGTCATTTCGGAAACAAATTTACTATAATACTTGTCAATATGTCAGATTGAAGTACGAATATGACATTTTTTATTTTTTCAGGATCAGTTTGGGATAGAATAAAACAGATCCTTCATGGGTAATTTGCCTGCAAAAATATTAAATATTTGATTCCCAATAATTTAAAATCACTTTAAAATTACTTGAAATTCATCCTGTTAAGACATTTTAAAGAATGTTAACATTCTTTAACACCAGCCTAAAAACATTGGTATTATCCTTGCGTTATATTTCAAAAATCACATATTAGTAAATGAATTTAATAGTAAAACCAAGAATTTATAATCAAAAAAAACGAAAAATGAAAAAGTACGCAGGTTATTTAGTGATAGCTCTTTTAGGCGGATTAATTTCTTTGGGTGGATACACTCTTTTACAAAAAAGCAGCAGTGGTTTACAGGGCGTACCACAAAATGGTACACCGGCTCAACTTACCAGCATGACGGGAATGCCATCGACAAACCCTGATTTTACGGCTGCCGCTAATACTTCTATTCATGGCGTAGTTCATGTAAAAACTGAGTATGCCAGAAAAAACAGCATGTATGATAATTTTTTTAATTTCCATGATTTCTTTGGTGACAATCCGAATATGCAGCAGGGTCCTTTGCAAGGGGCGGGGTCAGGTGTTATAATATCGCCTGATGGTTATATAGTTACCAACAACCATGTAGTGCAGGATGCTACGAAAATCGAAATTGTGCTCAATGATAAGCGCTCTTACGTGGGTAAAGTTATTGGCACGGATCCTTCAACAGACCTTGCTGTAGTAAAAATTGATGAAAAAGATCTTCCTTTCCTCAGTTACGGGAATTCAGATGATGTGCAAATCGGCGAATGGGTGCTGGCGGTCGGTAACCCATTCAATCTCACAAGCACAGTAACGGCCGGCATAGTCAGTGCCAAGGCGCGGAATATCAACATACTGGGTTCACCTGACGGAAATTCGTCGATTGAATCGTTCATACAAACGGATGCTGCCGTTAACCGCGGTAACAGCGGAGGTGCGTTGGTTAATACACGTGGCGAACTTATCGGAATTAATGCAGCTATTGCCAGCGGCAACGGTTTTTATGCCGGTTATTCATTTGCTATTCCTGTAAACATTGTCAAAAAAGTTGCGGGCGACCTGATTGAGTATGGCGAAGTTCAGCGTGCTTTCCTGGGTGTAAGCATCCGTGATATTGACAGTAAATTTGCAGAAGAGCAAGGGATGAAAGAATTACGTGGTGTTTATGTTGCAGATGTGAATGACGGCAGTGCAGCAAAAGCTGCAGGAATTTTAAAAGGAGATGTTATAATCGCGGTAAACAAAATTACCGTTAACAGCACTTCTGAGTTGCTTGAGCAGATCAGCCGGTATCGTCCCGGCGAAAAAATTGAGGTTGCTGTCAGCCGTAAAGGCGTTGAAAAGACCTATAATGTTAACCTTCGCAACCGTGACGGAAACACCAGCCTGGTGAAAACCGAAGTAAAAGATGTAATGCCGATGCTTGGTGCAAAAATACAGGTTGCATCCGCTGATGTACTACGCAAACTGGGAATTGATCATGGTTTACAGGTGACGGAGTTAGGCGACGGGTTATTGCGCAATGCAGGAGTAAGAGAAGGATACGTAATAACTGAAATTGATAAGAAGCCAATCCGCAGCCTGGATGATATGAATAAGATACTATCAGGTAAAAGCGGGGGGATTCTGCTCGAAGGTGTTTACCCGAACAAAGTCAGGGCCTACTATGGATTCGGAATAAATTAGACTCTTAATTATAAAGAAGTATGATCCGGGTGGAATTTGTAAAAACAAACCCGGCTCTTCTTTGTTTATAAGGTAATGTCAATATTGTTATTTCTTTTTCGGACAAATGAAATTCAAAATGCTAAACTGCGCTGAAAAATGTGCAGTTTTTGTGCATGTAAAAGATAAAAAGTCATGAGACAATTAAAGATAACCAAGTCCATAACCAACCGGGAGACGGCTTCGCTGGATAAATATCTTCAGGATATTGGGAAAGAATCGCTCATCACTGCGGATGAAGAGGTTGAGCTGGCCAGGCGAATAAGAGGCGGCGATCAGAAAGCGTTGGATAAATTGTGCCTTGCCAACCTGAGGTTTGTTGTTTCGGTTGCCAAGCAATACCAAAATCAAGGCCTCAGCCTTCCTGATCTGATCAATGAAGGGAATGTAGGTCTGATTAAAGCTGCCGGCCGTTTTGATGAAACCCGCGGTTTTAAATTTATCTCCTATGCTGTCTGGTGGATACGTCAATCCATACTTCAGGCCCTGGCTGAGCAATCGCGTATTGTTCGTTTACCATTAAACCAGGTCGGGTCCCTCAATAAAATCAAAAAGGAAACCTCCCGTCTTGAGCAAATGTATGAGCGTCTGCCTTCGGCTGAGGAAATAGCTGAAGCGCTTGAAATACCTGGTTATAAAATTGCTGCTGCCATGAAAATAACTACCCGTTATGTTTCGATGGATGCACCTCTGGTTGATGATGAAGATACCCGGTTTATTGATGTTTTTGTCGATGAGGATACTCCGTTTACGGATGCGGGACTGATGCGTGAATCACTGTCCCTTGAAATTCAACGTTCTTTATCTACACTCACCGAAAAAGAAAGAGACGTTATTAACCTTTACTATGGTATAGGTGTTCCTCACGGTCTTACACTCGAAGAGATTGCCCTTAGGTTTGATCTTACACGCGAGCGTGTGAGACAAATAAAGGAAAAAGCCATTCGCCGGTTGAAACACAATTCAAGAAGCAAGTTGTTGAAATCGTATCTCGGACAATAAAAGACATCGTCTTTATCCGTATATTATATGAGTCGGATTAGCTGCAAATACTCCTGTAATTTTCATATTTTGTGATTCTGAAACCTGAACCGCCTGCCGGCAGGTTTCATTTTTTTTTTCTGATTTTTCATGTCACTTAAAAAGTAATTTCAAATTACCTGAAATTATTTGCTATTGCATGTATTTTATAATCAGAATGTTAATTTAGATATTGGGTAAAGAATTAAAATAATTTCTCAAAAGCATATTAC
>JBBSBT010000161.1:0-6824 GCA_038250985.1 Bacteroidales bacterium | reverse complement strand
TGCCTGGGATCGAGCGATGTTACACTCGAAGAAATGGTGAACGCTTATTGCACTATTATAAACGACGGAATACTTATGAAACCCATACTGGTAACAAAGATTGAGGATCGCAACGGCAAGGTTATTTTTGAAGCCCCTACCCAGGGGAAAAAAGTGCTTGACAGCGAAACCGCTTTCCTTATGGAAACGTTGCTCAGAGCGGGACTTACTGAGCCGGGCGGAACTACGCAAGGATTGTTTAGTTACGATCTTTTCAGGTATGGAACTGAGTTTGGTGGTAAAACAGGAACTTCGTCCGATTATACCGATGGCTGGTTTGTGGGTGTAACTCCCGGGCTTGTAGCCGGATGCTGGGTGGGTAACGACGACAGGTCTGTCCATTTCAAAACTTCACACGTCGGAGAAGGCCTGCGTACGGCTCTGCCTGTTTATGGTAAGTTTATGGCCAAGGTTCTGAAAGACGAGAGTCTGAAGGAATACAGGCAAAAATTCCCGAAACCGACGGTGAAAATAAACAAACCATATGGCTGTCAGACTGTTCTTCCCAAAGCAGATTCCCTGGCACCTGTTGCGGATTCCATTCCAATGGAATAAAATGGATTCGAAAAACTATAATCTCATTCAGTTGTTAAAATAATTCTTTAATCATTTAAATTTTTACGCATGCAAATCACAAAAAACAAGGTAGTTTCAATCAGTTATATTCTGAAACGCGACGATGCGAATGGTGAAATTATCGAAGAAACCCGGGCAGGAGATCCTTTGGTATTCCTTTTCGGAAACGGGCAGATGCTCCCGAAATTTGAAGAACACCTCAGCACTTTAAGCAAAGGTGACAATTTTGAATTTACTCTTTCCAGCGACGATGCTTACGGCGAAATGGACCAGGAAGCCATTATTGACCTCGACAAGAATATTTTTAATGTCGATGGTAAAATTGATGAAGAGATGCTTGCCATTGGCAATGTAATCCCTATGCGCGACGACCAGGGCCATATGCTGCAAGGCATTGTGGTAAGTGTAAGCAATGATATGGTCCGGATGGATTTCAATCATCCGATGGCCGGAAGCACTTTGCATTTCAATGGCAATGTGATTGAAGTTCGTGAGGCTACTGCCGAAGAACTCAGCCATGGCCATGTGCATGGTGCCGGCGGACATCATCATTAAGAGCCTTTGGTTATTTCCTGAATACTCTTTTTTAGATTCGCTTAAAAAGGATTTTACTAAATATTAGGATGAGGTTAAGGTTTGGTGGAAACACTTACTCTTAGCCTCATTCTCATAAAAGGCAAATCTAAAAAGAGATATCTTTTGTTTTTGATGTGATTTACCAAATCACATTTGTGAAGTGTCAAAAATAATATAATGGCGAAAATTTATGCTGGTATTGATTTATCAGCTTTATAAGCAGATTATCAAAACCCGTCTTTTAAAAGAAATTCAATCAGTTTTTCCGGATTCTGCCTGTTGTCCCAAACACCTGTTATTATGATCCGGGATTCAATCTTTTGATAAAGAATGCTATAATGCCCAAGTGAAATAATTCTTGTATCCTTAAAATCTGTTTTCTTCCCAAGCTGGGGATTTAATTTCAGAAGATAATTCTTGTTTTTATTTTCTTATTCAGTATAGCTGAATAACTTGCATTCCCGTTTCTGACATTCCAGTACTCAAAAATGTAATTCCTTTGCCTAAGTGCTGTCTTGGTCCAAAGAATTTCTAACCGGTTCATTTATTATCGAGTTGGTCTAACTCTGTTTCAGAAATAAGCTTGCCGTATTTAATATCCTGCTCACTCATCATCAGCATTTCAATTTGCTCAGAGGAAAGTATTGCCGTATCTTCTTCCTTTTGAGTAGACGTAAAAATAGTTTCTATAGCCTCTAAAAGCTTTTCATTCCTTGTAGCAAGAATTTTGTCTATTAACCTGTTTTTAACTGCATCTATAGATTTCATGTTGTAAATCTTTACGTAAAAGTAGTTATTTCTAGTCCGGATCACAACGTTTTTGAGTAAAAAAAATAACAGTGATTCACTAGTATAACAAATGCATCTTCTCCTTCTCTCTCCATCCTGCATCATACTTATTTTCAACAAAACAGATCAGTAAGTCGGCATCATATTTATTTTCAGCAAACCATATTGCTTTCTTCGCATCGTATTTGTTTTTACAAAAATACCAGAGTCCTTTGTTGCCATCGGCGTCATATGAATTTATAACTTTATACACTAGTAAGTCAGCATCATAACGGTTTTCGACTACAAACACTTTAATATCGGCGTCATACCGGTTGTTACAGCTGAATATTTTTTGCGCCTTTGTAGTAGGACTTAGGCTCAGAAACAGAATGAAAATCAATCCGAAAATGTAAAATGTTCTCATCTTTAGAAATTTGAAATAAAGATAGAAATATTTAAGAATATATCCTTGTCAGCATTTAAAAACTCTCCTTAGTCGTCATGAATTGAAACAGCCTGTAATGAAAAATTCATAAGGTCCGGATTTCATTAGAATTTTAAATAAAAATCAGTTGTCAAATCACGATATGCATGGCTGTGAATATTTATCGAACTATAAATACAAATCTCATCTTCTGAAATTGCAATTTGGTTTTTTCGTGAGAACATAACCATCGCGCGGTGAGGCGAAAGCGTAGGAGAACTCTTTACCAAAGTTATATTAATTGGGAATAAATTAAGTTTAGCCGCTTCGGATTTCCAGTTGTCAAAATCATTGGCCGGAATTATAAACGCAGCTTTCCCGTTTTCGGTAAGAAGTTTCGAAGTGCATTCGAGTAAATCTGTAACAGGCAGTGTGTCGTTATGCCGTGCTGCGCTCCGGGCCTTGTCAGGTGCTTTGAGCGAATTGGTAAAGAAAGGTGGATTACTGATAATCAGGCTGTATGTGTGCTGCGCTGTTTCAGAAAACTCCTGGATGGTAGTTGTAATTATTTGAATCTGATCAGGCCATGGACTTAATTGTACATTCAATCGGGCAAGTGCAGCAGCATCAGGATCTATTTCAACACCATCAATGTAAGTTTTATAGTTACGCTGAGCCATCATTAACGCCAGGATTCCAGAACCTGTGCCAATATCCAGTATACGGGTTTCTTTTTCACAGACGGCCCATGCACCAAGCAATACCGAATCAGTCCCAACTTTCATAGCCGCGGTACTATCGTCGATACTGAATTTCTTGAAATGGAACACGGGGCTAGTTAATAGTTAAAAGAATAAAGTTAATGGTTTGAGGTCCTGCTAGCTTTCTGGAATGAATGGTTTGAAATGTTTGAAGAGTTTGGAATGTTTGAAGAGTTCAAATGCTCGCGTTTAAGGGCTTTAGAGTTTTTATAACAATTGTATGATAACCGTTTGACAATTTTATGACAATTGTATAACAACCGTATGACCATTGTATGACTACCAGTTGACTTTTGTAACTCTGAAACCTCGTAATCCTTACAAATACAGCTCAATCAACCCTTCCGGCGCTTCAATATATATCGTCTTTGTCTTACGGTCAATCTTTTTCACGATTTCGTCAACTATTGGTATCAGGATTTCCTTGCCATTAAAGTCAATTGCCAGTAAAGACTGCTGTGGCATTTCGAGCACGGTACGAACGGTCCCTGTTTCGCCCCTCACTGCATCTATCACAGTAAAACCTTCAATTTCAACAGAATGAAGTTGGGCGCCTTTTTGTTTAGGCAATATTCCGAGCGGAATATATATGTCACAACCGGCAAGGAGGGAAGCTTCTTCAGTACTGTCAACATCCATGAACTTCACCATGGCCTGGCCTTTGGGCCGGGGTTGGAGTTGTTCAATAAAAAATGGAACCAGGTTCTCATTGATTTTGAGAAATACTGATTCCAGTTTTTTTATTTGCGAAAGAATTTCAGCATCAACCTGAAATACAACTTCGCCTTTTGTGCCGAAAGTCCTGACGATCTTTCCCAGCTGGAAAAGTTCATCTAGTTTCATAGGGCTTTTATGCTTTTTCTTCGGTTTCCGGTGCTTCAGGAGCGGCTTCTTCTGTTGCAGGAACTTCAGCAACTACTTCGGGAGCAACTTCAGCAACTACTTCAGGAGTAACTTCAGCAACTACTTCGGGAGCAACTTCAGCAACTACTTCAGGAGCAACTTCTGCAACTACTTCGGGAGCAACTTCTGCAACTACTTCAGGAGCTTCTTCTACAGCTTCTTCAACAACTTCTTCAACAGCTTCTTCGTGTATTCCAGCTGCTTTTTTAGCTTCGGCAGCTAATTTCTTAGCTAATACTTCTGCTTTTGCCTGGTTTACTTTTACTTCGGCTTCGAGGCGTTTTTTGTCTTCGGATTTTGCTTTCTGACCGAGGTCATTTTTAGCGCTTTCAATTTTGCCGGTTTTCACAGTCTTCCATTCTTCAAATTTAGCCTGTGCCTGCTCTTCAGTCATTGCTCCTTTTGCAACGCCTTTAAGCAAATGGTGCATATAGGCTACGCCTGTGTACCTGAGTATTGCCTCAACCGTTTCGGTAGGTTCGGCACCTGTTTTTACCCAATAAAGGGCGCGGTCAAAATCAAGCTGAATGTCGGCCGGCCGGGTGATTGGGTTATAAATTCCAATTTTTTCAATAAAACGTCCGTCACGTGGTGCACGACCATCAGCAATCACGATATGGAAATAGGCCTGGCCTTTTTTCCCAAATCGCTGTAATCTCATCTTTGTTGCCATGTAAATTGTATTTGTTAATTGGTTAATTATAAAACCTTGTTTGATAATTAGTTACAATTATCCGTAGGTTTTTATTTTAAGGGTGCAAAGGTAGGAGGTAATTTTTGATTTTCAAAGCATTACGATTCAGATTCTTGAAATATTTTATCATCCGGTCTTTTATGCCCATTTCCATGGTGCCTTGAGTGATTCTGGAGCTTATAATAACGCTTTGCTCCCGGCGATAGAGTGAATGCCAGGATAAAAACACCCAAAAGACCGTAAGTGCCTTGTATTATTGAGCCGGTACCTAAAATCATCGTTTGAATATTTATCCATATAATCAGCATTATTGCAGTGTAAAGCGTGTACGTCCATGCCCAGTGATAACTTTTATAAATATTGATGACGTTAATAAGTGGCCAGTTTGGCTTGAAAATTAAAGGGAAAATAAGGAATAACGGGAAAAACCCAAGCAGCAGAAAAAGAATAATGCCCGGAATTAAATAATTCGAAAAACTTGTACCTTCCAGCAGTGTAATCGGAAGTTTGATACTTTCGCCCGATGGATCATTTATAAGGCTGATGCCTCCGTATAACGCACCCAAAGCTTCAATAGCCACAGCAATGATCAGAATATAAATTTCGGCAGTTTTACTTTTTCTCTTCATAATTTATTCCTTGCTTTCAGTTTTTACCTAACCTGCTCATCTTCTGTATATGAAGGATGAAATAAGTTTTAAAATTATTGTTAATCTATCGGGCAACCTGATCCAATCTCAATTAATAGTAAAAATTTAATAATCAGCCGTATGGTAAGGATTCGTAATCACGGCCAGTAAGAGTAGTTGTGTTTCTATCCGGGTTGTGGTAATTTTATTTTACGGCGTTTATTTATTTAACAATTATTTAACAAAGCTATTATTTTTCTTCACATATCAGTATCAGTAGTGTTATTATTTTATTTCACTCAAAATTAGTGAAATGCAGAATATCCTGATCTTAATTTCAGCATCTGCATGCCCTGGTTGCACATCTTTTTTAAGGGTGTGAGTTACTATAATTTATCAACACTTGATGATGAACTGCTTTAAAACAGGTACCTTAGCAAATTCCATAAGATTATGGTAAGAATCTGATAATCAAGTATTGCATGTCTCAATTTAGTCATCTTCACGTACACTCACAATATTCATTACTCGATGGCGCTGCCGAAATACCGGCTATGTTCGCTAAAGCTGTTGCCGACAAAATGCCGGGTATTGCCCTTACTGATCATGGTAATATGTTCGGGTCCTATCAGTTTATCGCCGAAGCTGAAAAAATTAATGCCAAGCATGGCTCAACTATTATCAAACCTATACTGGGCTGTGAATTTTACCTTGTCGATGACCGTCACCGGAGGAAATTCGGCGGAGGTGAAAAAGATATCAGGTATCATCAGCTATTACTTGCCAAAAATGCAACCGGTTATAAAAACCTGGTCAAACTGGCTTCACTGGGATTTATCCAGGGAATGTACGGCAAGTATCCCCGAATTGATAAGGAATTAATACTTCAGTACCACGAAGGACTCATTGCAACCACTTGCTGTCTGGGCGCTGAAGTGCCGCGCACCATTCTTAATAAAGGCGAAGCCGAAGGCGAAAAGTTATTTAAATGGTGGCTTGATGTTTTTGGCGAAGATTATTATGTTGAACTGCAACGTCACGATATTCCCGACCAGAACACAGTAAACCTGGTATTACAGCGTTTTGCTGCTAAGCATAATGTAAAAATGATTGCAAGTAACGACTCACATTATGTGGAACAAGAAGATTGGAATGCACACGATATTCTGCTTTGTGTAAATACCGGCGAAAAACAGAGTACGCCCACGTTTCGCGAGTATGGTGATGGTGATGCCCTGATTAAAGGCAGGCGTTTTTCGTTTTATAACGACCAGTTCTTTTTCAAATCAACGGATCAGATGAGCCAGCTTTTTGCTGATATTCCGCAAGCCATTGATAATACGAATGAAATTGTCGGCAAAATTGAGCTAATATCTTTAAAACGGGATATTTTATTGCCCAATTTTCCTGTGCCGCCGCAATTTCAAACGCATACAACCTCCATTTTTGTC
>JBBSBT010000160.1:0-6846 GCA_038250985.1 Bacteroidales bacterium | reverse complement strand
ACAATGGATTTTACGCCATATCCTTTCATATGGATAATTTTTCCATCCTTTACAACGGCAACGGCAACTCCGGCAACTTTAAATTTTTCCATCGCATTTGTAACAAGAACATCTACTTCTTTGGAAGTTATTTGTGCAGATAATGAGTTGCTTACCAATAATGTAAGTACGATTAAAATTTGCAGGTGTAATTTTATTTTAGTCATAATTGATGGTTTTTGGATTAGATGTTGCTTAAGGTTGCCCCGGCGGTTGACGCTATGGCAAGTGCGGGATTAAATTGTTGCTCAACTGTCTGCCAGCACAACTTGTCCCGATTTATCGGGAAATGTATATAAAGATTTCAAATGTTTCAACGAACATGCAACTTAGCGAAGCGGTCTCTTGAGCGCAGCTCAAAAACCCGCATTTGCTATAGTGTTTGTTATGCACAGGCGGTTATTTTCTTCTTTCCATGCGTAATCCTCTTTCAATTAAGAAGTCATTGATATCAATACAGTTTACTCCATTCTTTTTTGAAACAGCGGGAATTTTATTTGGCTTTATCTTGCTTTCATTTGTAATTAGTACACATTGATGTACAATGCAATAACCAATTAAATAAGGATCTGCTTCTTCTTTGCCGTCTGCTTGTTTTTTTGCATCAAAAAAACCTGAACTGTACTCTTCATTAACGATGGGAATTGCAGCATTGATACTTGCAGCATCAGTTGTAACAACAAAATGTTTTTTCCATTTCTTTATCCAAATTTTCAGAAAGTCCTGCTTACCTTGGTAACTATTTATTTCCTCCTCGACAAAATCTATAGTCTTAAAATTGCCAAGACTAATTAGATCCTCAATTTCCTCCCAAATAGCTGTAAAAACAGGGTTGTCTCGCTTGAATGTAGATTCAAGCATTATTAGGCCACTAGTGTCAATCACATATACAATGTCTCCCTGACTAAAAAGTGACTGCATTATAAAGTATTTAGTAATTGTCGAGTCCTCGGTATGTATGAAAGTCTAATACCTAAAAAGTCAGATAGGTCTTTTAAATCTATTCTATTTTGATCAAATGCAGAAAATGCTAAAGAAATATAAGTTCGGCCTTTTTCTTTAATAGTTTCTTTTGCAATATTTCTTCCTTCGGGATTCTTAGCTCTTCCAAATTGTGGTTTGTTCCAAGATTGGTGCTTTTCATTATAATAAGCTACAGTAGTGAGCCTGTTTTCCAATAAACTTCTCAATATTGCTAAAGGGCCAACGTGAAAATAATTTCCGAGCGAGATTAAATCATTCTTTGCCCATATTTTTTCTCCTTGCTGTATCTGTTCAATAACGATTTGCATTTTTAGCAATTCGTTAGTTGGAATAAGCACTTCTGCTGCAAAAGCGTTGCACCATTTTTCAATTTCAATATTTGTCTGTTCAGTTAAATCGCACAAACCACCGTCATTCAACAAAATATGTCCAAGTTCATGGAATAGTGAGAATATCTTAGCTGTTGGTGATTCACCACCTCGTTTGATTGCAATGATAGGAATTACTTCATCTGTAATTGAAAAACCTCTTAAATTATCTTGAGTAAGACTTAATTGAAAAACGACAATACCTAATGATTCAACTTTTTCAATATATGCATCTAAAGCGTGATTCATATTTGTTATTTCTCGAATTTCATCAAGATTTAAAAGTTTTCGCAGTTTATTCGCAAAAATTTGTGGACTTTCATTAATTGAAGCGAAAAAATCTAACTTTGAAACGACAATATTCATTTCTAGATGTAGTTCAATGAACGATGTAGCCAATGCTCTGGCTTTTCGAACAGCCATTATAGATTTTTCGTGAAAATTGCCTAAATCGATTGAGTCAACTGTTCTCCTATCAGCAGGTAATGGTTTTTCTTTTGGCGGTTTTACAAGTAGAAGTGTCGCTATTGTGCGTCTATATACTTTAGAGAATTCTTTTAGTTCTTCTACAGTTGGCTGTTTCCCTTCGTCTTCAAGTTGAGCGATCCTTTTTGTTGATATCCCAGTTTTCTCTGAAGCCTGGTTGCGGGTAATAGCAAGAGATTCTCTTGCCCAAACCAGAACTTCATTATTAACCTGTATATGAATATCGTCTTTCATTTAAAATTTATAATTTTCAAATTTAGGAATAATTCTGCAAATTCAGCAAAAAGTTCTGTTCTGTTATCATTATATCGTGGCGGTTTCCTACCGCTTGTGCACAACTAACAAATAGCAACAACACCATTTCTAATCCACTGATTATCATTTAAATAATTTTTGCTATTTATCTCAATAACACTTATTTTCAGATCAGCCTTCAATTGAATAATTCAAATTCGACAGCCATAAAATTTTAAGACATCAATTCGCACGAGATACATTTGAACCTTTAACCATTAACTTTCTTATCAGCTAACCATTAACTTATTTCCCCAATGACAATTAACTATTTATCCTTTCACCATTAACTTTTTCCCCAGAAACCATTAACTATTTCCCCATTAACCTACTTCCCCAGGAACTCCCGCATATTTTCCATATTCTTCTTATGGTACAAATCCTTTCCGTCGGAAGTGTACAGGAAATCAATCAGTGGTTTGTAATGCACGGTAATTTTTCCGCGCACCATTTTCATGGTCGAATTCAGCATATGATTGTCTTCGGTAAACGGGGCTGGTAATATTCCAATAGCAGCCGGAAGCCAGCGATGCGGGAACATGCTTGAGTAATGGCCGTGTTTGCGGTATTGGTTTAACTCGTGACCGATACAACGAATGGCTTCATGAACTCCTTCATCGGTAGCGGGATCCAGGCCTTTGTGCTGAAGATGATGTAGTAAAGCAGATTTTTCAGGTACAAGCAGTACAATGGTGTACGGATTCTGATTGTTGAAAAGCATGCTTTGTGCAATATACTGGCTTTGGCCAATATATGCTTCTTCGATACTTTCGGGGCTGAATTTTTCGCCATCATCCGAAATCAGCAGGCTCTTAAAACGACCCAGCACATAAAGGAAACCATCCTTATCCATATAACCGAGATCGCCTGTATACAGCCATCCGTCACGCAGCGACTGTGCTGTGGCTTCCGGATTGTTCCAGTAACCCAACATCACATTTTCACCCTGGATTACAATTTCGCCGGACTCGCCCACCGGTAATTCATTGCCTTTTTCATCGCAGATTTTCAACAGCATATTCCCCACCAGGTAACCCGATGATCCTAACTTATGCTTTTTCAGCGAGTTAGACGAAATTATCGGAGTAGCTTCTGTAAGTCCATATCCCTGGAACATAGGCATGCCAATCGCATAAAAAAATCGTTGAAATTCAATATCAAGCAAAGCGCCTCCGCCAATAAAAAAATCAAGCCTGCTTCCAAAGCCTTCGCGGATTTTGCTGAAAAGAATTTTATCGTAAAGTTTTATCAGGGGTTTGTAAAGGAAGGTGAGTCCGCGGCCTTTGTTCCATCCGTCGTTGTTATATTGATATGAAATACTCATAGCATGTTTGAACATGCTTTTTACCAGAAATCCTTTGTCGTTAATACCTTTTTCGATGTTCTTTTTGAAATTCGCGGCTAACGCAGGCACACTCAACAGCAGGTTTGGTTTTATTTCTTTTATGTTTACAGGAATATTTTTAAGCGTTTCCATACCGGTTTTTCCCACCTGGACCGAAGCTATTGAAGCTCCTTTTCCCATCATGCTGTAAACACCGCCGGTATGCGCAAAACAATGATCCCAAGGTAAAATCAGCAGCGAAGTATAATGTTGCGGAATATCCATCAACGTATAGGCTTGGTGAACATTGGCAACATAATTATTGTGCGAAAGTACTATGCCTTTTGGATCGGCTGTGGTGCCTGATGTATAACAAATATTGGCCGGATCGTTTGGCTGTACCGACATGAAAGCTTTTTGGAATTCATCCGGCGAAGCTGCAAGAAACTCTTTGCCTTTTGCCAGTAAAGCATCATACGTAATTTCCGTATCATCGGTGGCTTCGCCATCCAGCAAGATCAGTTTTTTAATGGAGGGCAACGATTGTCGTATTTCCCGTATTTTTTTTGCCTGGTTTCCCGAAACAATTGCCATACTTACTCCGGCATGTGCCAGGCGGTAACGTAGTTCGTCGGGTTCGTTTAGTTTTACCGAAAGAGGAATATTAATTGCTCCGATATATAACATCCCTAATTCACTCACTACCCATGCATTACGGCCTTCGGAAAGCAATGCAATCCGGTCGCCTCTTAAAGCTCCAAGGCTGAGTAAACCGGCCGCAAATTCTTCAACCAACTCTTTCACCTGCTGATATGTTGTGCCCTTGTAAGTCTTATTAGTTTTTTCCCAAAGGAAAATATTATCGGAGAATTTCAGTACATTTTCTTCGAAAAAACCAGGAATGGTTTGCATAATTATAGATTTAATGATTCAAATGTAGTGCAATATTAAATAATAGGAAAAATTAATATAAGGAGAGTTATTAACATGATAAAAATTCAGTCCTAGATTGATTAAGCCAGGTAATATTTCGGGGAGCATATTTCACTATAGCTACAATTCATTTTCAATTAATGCTGAACTTTTAAAACAGGTTTGCAATTAACTGATGTTCTAAAAAGGCTGGTGTGAATAAAGTTCATCGCAGCAAACTGACGATGTATCCCGGTGGAATTGAATTCAAATTCGCTCCAAGGAGCGGGAATATAACCCAAGAGATCCCTCGTCCCGATATTCATCGGGATCGCTCGGGATCAGTTCGACTAAATAGTTTTGTTTCTCAAAACTAAAGTCTCACTGATTTAAAAACTTAATTTCAATCGGAGAAACCACATACTCAGCAGCGATAATTTTTCGGGCTGGGTTTTAAAACCGATAATCTGTGCAACAAATGAAAGGTCAAGGTTTTGGAGAACATTGTAATCCAGCGATGGCAAAAGGATATAAATTTTGTTGTGCGGGTTTACAATGGCTGCCAGGTTTGCGTTAAGCAGAGGGGTAACAGGATAACCAACGGAAGCAAAATACGAGAAACGGTTCAGGAAAGGATTTTTGGCGCTTATTTTAAAAGCGTTATTATCAAATAGATTAAAACCTGAACTATCGGCCTTACTGCCATTGTATAAACATTCGATCCGCAGGAAAAGGGAATTTTTAAACATATAATCCCAACCGATACTCGCCGCCAGGCTTCCATCAGTTAATTTAAAACCTCTCCGGGGAACAAAATAGCTTAACTCGCCGCGAAAACCGCCTTTCAACAACTGACCTGACCATCCACCGCCAATTACAATATCATCCGCCGAAGTTACTCCCGAAATAAACTGGAAATCGTAATTCCACCTGTTGAACCGGTACAAACCGGCAACGGCTGCTTTACCGGCACTGTCGGCACTTACAACAAGCTCTGCTTTTGCCGTTTCCGAAGTGTAATACTGAATTCTGACTGCATCGCTTCCCGGTTTCTCAACATAATCGAAATCGAGGTAATTGTAGGTGTTAAAAATATCATTGGGATTCCACACAAAAGTCTGCCCCCAGTTAATCCGCTGCCTCCCAACTGTTATCTGCCATTTGTTTTTATTGAAATCAACCCAGAGCCGGTCGACCGACATATTGAAAAGATAATGATCGCCGGAAACAATATTTTTCGATAATTTCAGCACACCTGCATCCTGTTCGAATCCCCTGCCGTTCTGAGTTATATACGCTGCGGATTGGTTGTAATAAAGCCTGTTGCGAAATTCGAGTGCGGCAGTAATTACAGTGTTGGGCTGCCACTTCAGGTTGATGCGGTTATGTAACAGGTTGCTGAACTCATAGTCATTTGTAATGTTATTGTACATCAAACCAGGCATAACACTCAGGTAACCGTTTATTGAAACAGTCGGCTCTTTTAGTGAATCCTGCGCCTGAAGAATTGTTGGAAATACCATGAAACAGATCAGAACAATGTAAAACTGAACTGTAAGATGACCAGTTATTCCAGGTATTCCAGGTTTTATAAACATGGAGATGCAACTTAAATTATATGATTATGCAGGTGTTAAATGCTCCTGTTTTTCCTGTTTTATATCGCTTATTACAACGCCATCCTCAATGGTAATCACCCTGTGCGCTTTGTTTACAACACGCTGATCGTGAGTCGAAAACACAAATGTTACATTATCTTCCCGGTTTAGCTTTTCCATAATTTCGAGTAGATTCTCGGTTGATTTCGAATCGAGATTGGCAGTAGGTTCGTCCGCCAGTATAAATTTTGGTTTCGAAGCCAAAGCCCGGGCTACCGCCACACGCTGCTGTTGACCGCCTGATAATTTATTGGGGCGGCTATCCATGCGATCGCCAAGACCAACAGCTTCGAGGAGTTCAGTTGTACGGCTTTCCCTTTCCTCCTTTGGCCTGCCTTGCAGATGCATGATAAATTCCACATTTTCGCGGGCGGTAAAAACCGGGATAAGATTATATGCCTGGAAAACAAATCCAATATTTCTCATCCGGAAATCGGTTTTCTGCCGGCTGCCAAGTGTGTTGATACTGACACCATCAATAAACACATCGCCCTCAGTGGGATCATCCAGGCCGCCAATAATATTGAGGAGAGTGGTTTTACCCGAGCCCGACGGGCCGACTATGGCCGTAAATTCGCCGGAGTCGATATTCAAATCGATGCCGTTAACGGCATGTACCGGCAACGAATTGCCATCGTATATTTTATGCAGACCTTTTATTTCGATAATACTCATATCAATGTAATTTAAAATCAGTTTTTACGCGCGGATCGACTCCGATGGGTTAAGTTTTAAAGCTTTGTAAGCGGGGTATAAGGCAGAGATAACACCTGCAATTATT
>JBBSBT010000159.1:0-6847 GCA_038250985.1 Bacteroidales bacterium | reverse complement strand
TCGGGGACCTTTATACAATTTACGATATTCCTGCTTATCCTGCTTGTATTGTGGGCACCGGCTTTCGTGCACCCTCTGCCTCCGGTTCAAACTCCTGCTGACGGCCCGTTATATACCATATTGGCAGCATGGTTGCAGCCATTTCCTTTATTAGCAGTAGGGCTTGCTTTGATACTGGTGGTTCTCCAGTCGTTTTTTATATTTTACATGTACCAGGCAAATGGCTTTTTCGGGCGGAGTAATTTCTTGCCTGCAATAATAATCTTATTGGCATATAGCTGGAACAACAGTTTCCTGACGATACATGCCGTACTTCCGGCCTACCTGTTTATAATCATTGCCTTAAATACCATAATGAGGACATATGGGAAACTGGCAGCCTACCAGCAGATTTTTATTGCAGCATTTACAATAGCAATAGCTGCCTTGTTCTATATTCCGCTGGCATATCTGCTGCTGTTGATCTGGTTCTCATTGATGTCGTTCCGAATTTCCACCTGGCGCGAATATGCAGTTTCGATAACCGGCTATATTTTGCCTTTTATCTATTACATAAGTTGGTTGTTCTGGAATGATAACCTGGATAAAGGCCTGGAACAATTAGGCGGTTCCCTGGTAAACCTTATATTGCCCCCCCGGATTTCAACAGTCAGCACCATTTGGTTATCCGTTTCTGCATTTATTTTGATAATTACCATGTTTTCTGTTTTAAACCTGATGAACGATAAACTGATCAGCCTCAGGCGCAAATCGTGGGTTCTGTTTAATTTTTCTTTTACGGCTGCGGCTGCCTTACTTGTGACTGGCTGGCCGATACTATCCGCAAATTATTTATTTGTTATACCGTTGTCCTTTTTCCTGACTGGTAGTATTTCATTGGTAAAACGTCCTTTCTGGTTCGAAATGATTGCACTGGCTTATTTGCTTATTTTTATTGTTATGCGGATTTACCTTGTTTTTTCATTCAATGGATAAAGGAAAACAGTTAATGGTAATCAATTTCAGCAATGAACTGAAAAAATCAAAAATCTCCAGCCATGTTAAAATCCACTTTCTCTGGTCACCTGATTGAAGCCGGATGCGACGAAGCAGGCCGTGGTTGTCTGGCAGGACCAGTGTTTGCGGCGGCTGTTATTTTGCCTTTTGGCTATAGAAATTCAGAACTTAATGATTCGAAGAAACTGACTTCCGGTCAGAGAGAAAAAATACGAAAAGTTATTGAAACCGATGCTTTGGCATTTGCAGTGTCGATGGTTGATAACAACGAAATTGATAAGATCAATATACTTCAGGCATCAATACTTGCCATGCACAAAGCGTTGGCACAGCTAACCCTTATCCCTGAACTTATTCTGGTTGATGGCAACCGGTTTATGGTTTATGAGAAAATTCCTCATGAGTGTATTATTAAAGGAGACGGGCTTTTTCTATCCATCGCTGCAGCCTCGGTACTTGCAAAAACCTACCGGGATGAGTTTATGTTAAAACTTAATAACGAATATCCTTTGTACGGATGGGACCGGAACAAAGGCTACCCAACTCTCGAACACCGAAAAGCAGTATTAAATTTTGGATTTAGTCCGTATCACAGGAAAACATTTACGGTTCAGGTAAAAGAGGGCGAATGAGCATTCTGAAATCCGAATATCCCCGCCTGCGGCAGGGATTTCTAAACCAAATCAGTATCCAATTTATTATCCGGAAAACGATTTACCCTCGAACTTTACAAATCAAGAATCTTAACTATTTTGTCCTTAAATAATCTATTTTGCCACATATTTCATAGATTTTCACAGATTTATAACTACTTTCAACAGTTTTCGTAATAAAAAAACAGACCTCAGCCATTCAAACTTATCTGTGTAATCTGCGTAATCTGTGGCCTTTATTTATCCCCCATGGCATTTTCCAAGATAATTAATTACCAGGTTCAAACATAAAAACCAGGTTTTATAAAATGTGTTATTTACTAATCTATCAATACAGAAAATTTAAAATACGGTTAGGCGAATCCTGCATTTTGATTAAATTTTTAAACAATTTATATTCATTGAAACCGTTTTTAGATGAAGTTATAGCCCATAAAAAAATACAAGGAAAGCACGAATTTCGTAATATTGCAAACCAAAATGAATTTTTTATGAGAATGCGAATCACCTTTTTAATCTTATCATTACTGATTACTAACTTTATAACCGCTCAAAAGCTTGTCAATTCGGATTATGGTGCTTATATTGCAAAATATAAATCGATTGCTATCAGGGAAATGAAGTTATACAAAATTCCTGCGAGTATAACCCTTGCACAGGGCATGATTGAGAGCGGCTGCGGAAAAAGCGTGCTTGCCATTGAAACAAGCAATCATTTTGGGATTAAATGTCAGAAAGACTGGCTGGGCGACACGTATTTATATGATGATGACCGCGAAAAAGAGTGTTTCCGTAAGTACCGCAGCGTAGACGAATCCTTTCGTGACCATTCACTATTCCTGACAACACGTTCGCGATATTCAGAACTATTCACTCTGCCCCTGAACGATTACAAAGGCTGGGCCAGGGGGCTGAAAAAAGCCGGCTATGCTACCAATCCGGATTACCCAAATATTTTAATCCGCCTCATCGAAGCTAACAATCTTAATCTCCTGGATGATTCACTGTTAGACACAGAAGATTATGCATCGAACGAACCAGCCGAAGAAGTAAGTCATTCACGAAAAAGGAACATTGAAAAATCACATCATAGGGTAAACGGAGCTACTTACGATGCAAACCAGGAACTAAACCAGGCAATCACAAACGAGAAAAATTCCGTAAACAATGAAGGCCGCATTCTTTACCGAAAATATTACAGTATGCCTGCCCCTTCCGGATTTAAATCTGTTTATACGTCGAATCTCGGCAGAAAAGTATATGAAAATTACGGTGTGCCATTTATTTTTGCAAACAAGGACGACTCCTGGTATTCTATCGCAAAAGAATTCAAAATCCTGATTTTCCAGGTATACAGGCAGAATGATCTTCGCGAAAGCGATAAAATAATTCCCGGGCAGATGTTATACCTGGAATCAAAAAAGAGAAAAAATACCGAGAATACCTATAAAGTGAAGAAAGGAGACAGTATGTATTCCATTTCACAGGAAAAATGTATAAAACTCCCACTCCTGCTCAAATATAATCAATTGGAACTGGGTGATGAGCCCAACCCGGGATTTGTCCTTAATCTAAAAAGGTAATGCCATTGTGCTCAGCTTTTTGATTGCAATCATTTAAAATAAAATATAAATATTTAAATAACAGCTATATAGCTGTTATTTTTATTTTATACTATTCCAACTTGTTGTATTACCAAAATAAATATACTTTTGCAACGGCGAAAGCGCATTGATTTTCAATTCGCATCGCTTTCTTCAGGGCAGGGTGAAATTCCCGATCGGCGGTATAGTCCGCGACTCCCCTTAAAAGGATTGAACCGGTTAATCTCCGGTACCGACAGTAAAGTCTGGATGGAAGAAGAATATTGATCACGCAGTGTATGCCCTTTATTGGCGTTCACTGCTATGCATCTGTGTTTTTTGTCATCGGCCCGTGAAGAATACTTCAGGGCATTTTTGTTTTTACACTTTACAAAACCGATGATGAAAAAATTAACAACCCGATGTCTTTTATTATTTTTAACAATGATAATTCCCTCTGGCCTGTCAGCCCAGGGATTCAAAATAATAGGGACCGTTACCGATCGAAATACAAACGAAACCATCCCTGGAGTTACCGTTGTGGTTGAAGGAACAAACAACGGATCAATAAGTGGAAGCGACGGAACATTTGAACTGACGGTTAAGGATGAAAAAACAACGTTGCAATTCACGCATGTTGCCTATAAAACTCTCCTTTATGAAGTTGCAGGGAAATCAGAATCAGTAATCAACCTGGGAATAATTGAACTGGAACCTAAAATTGTAAATCTCGTCGAAATAAAAATCATCTCTTCGTTTGTAACCGATCACAGAACTCCGGTAGCGGTTTCAACTATCACTTCAAAAACACTTGAACAGAAAACGGGCAACCAGGATTACCCTGAGATTCTAAAAATGACGCCTGGTATTTATGCAACCAAGGAAGGCGGAGGCAGTGGCGACGACAGGCTTTCGCTCAGGGGATTTCAACAGGAAAATGTATCTCTCCTTTTAAACGGAGTTCCTGTAAGCAGTATGGAAAACGGGCTGGTGTACTGGTCGAACTGGACTGGTCTCACCGATGCAACCGAAGCTATACAGGTTCAGCGTGGTCTCGGTGCATCAAGGGTAGCCATGAATTCGGTTGGAGGCACTATAAATATAATTACCAAATCCACTTCAGCTCTGACTGGCGGAGCCTTGCGATACAGCATTTCGGACTATGGAAACAGCAAGACAACCATGAGTTTCTCAACCGGAAAAATGAAAAACGGAACTTCGTTAACTTTCCTTGGCTCACACACAGTTGGACCAGGATATGTTGATGCCACTTATGTCAACGGCTGGGCCTATTTCCTAAGCCTGAGTCGCGAATTTGGCAAAAAACACCGGCTGGTACTAACCGCCATGGGTGCTCCTGAGAAGCACGGACAACGCAATTATGGCATGAGCCAGGCTGATTTTGACAAATACGGTATAAAGTATAATAAAAACTGGGGAGAGTATAATGGTAAGATTTTAAGTCTATCCGAGAATTTTTACCATAAGCCACAAATCAACCTCAACCATTACTGGAATATATCACCAAAAGCATTCCTGGCTACTTCAGCTTATGTGTCTTTTGGCAAAGGTGGTGGCCGGTATACCGAAGCTTTTAATTATGAAAAGCCGACATGGGAATACCGAAAAAACGACCAGATAGATTTTGATGCCGTTTACCTTACCAATTCAACCAATCCCGATTCAAGCACACTGGCTGACGGATCAGTGGTTAAAGGATATGCAAAAAACATACTCACCAATTACAAGGCAGATCATTACTGGATTGGTGTGTTAAGTTCGCTTACACTGAATGTAAATGAAAATCTGAAAATTACTTCCGGATTCCATTTACGGAATTTTCGCTCGCATCTTTACGAGCAGGTTGATAACCTTATGGGTGGCAACTTCTGGATAGACCAATTTGCATATTCACCTGCCGGAGTTAATGGCCGTGAACAGATTAAAACCCCCGGTGATGTGATCAATGTCGATAATTACTCTATGATCAGTTATGGCAACCTTTTCGGGCAGGCTGAATATAAAAGCGGAAAAGTAACCACTTTCGTAGCTGCCACCTTATCAGGCACACAATACAGGCGAAAGGATACTTACAATTATCCTGAAAATTCCATGAGCGAAGCTGTGAAAAAGGCAGGCTTTGATATAAAAAGCGGTATAAGTTATAAAATGGGTCAATCCGGAAGTATATATGAAAACGTAGGGTTTTATTCACGCGAACCCTACTACAAATTCGTATTTGTCAACTTTTCAAATACAGTCGCACATGACCTGGCAAATGAAAAAATCACTTCTGCCGAAGCCGGGTATACCTATGAAAGCGGGAAGGTTTCTGCCCGGTTTAACATGTACTATACATTTTGGAAAGATAAATCGCTTTTAACACGTGAAAACATTCAACTGGCTGACAGCACCCTCACCCGTTCGCTGGTGCGTGGGTTAAATGCTTTGCATCGTGGGATAGAGGCTGAAATCACTTACAAGGCATTTAAAAACTTAAACCTGGGAGCTACTCTTTCATTAGGTGACTGGAAATGGCAGAATGATGTATCGGCTAGTATTTACAACGACAACCAAGTGTTGGTTGATAGTATGATGGTGTATACCAAAGGCTTGTATGTAGGTGATGCGCCTCAAACCCAGTTTGGACTTTCGGCAGAATACCATACCATTTCAGGTTTCAGATTTTCAGCCGATTGGGTATTCTACGACCGGCTCTATGCCAATTTTGATCCGGCCAACAGAAACAATCCGGATGACCATAGTCAATCCTATCGTATTCCATCCTATTCCTTATTCGATTTGTATACCGGGTACGATATGCTGGTGAAAGATTTTCCTGTTTCGCTGCAACTCAGTTGCCAGAATGTTTTTAATAAGGAGGCTATCATCCGTGGCGACGATGGTGCCGGTCATAACCTGGCTACATTCAGTGGTTTCTGGTCATTGGGAAGGACTTTTAATATCTCGGCTAAGATAAGCTTCTGATTACTGATGTTCAGAATATTTATCACAAAATTATCGGGTAATGCCTGCCTCCTGGGATCTTATACTTTCTTTTCCGGCACTATTTATTGTAGTTAAATAATAGAAATACAACTGGCCCGCCAAAGCAGTTTTATCTGTAAAATCATTTATTGCTGAAGGAACTACGCTTATAAGCGAAGGTGATATCCCCCTTTGGTAGCGATAGAGTTTATACGACTTCATTCCTTTATAAATGGTTTCGGCCCATTCGACCCTGACGCCTTCAGCAACATTGATAAGTGTAATACTACCCGGAGCAACGGGCAAATCCTCACGAACCTCAACCGTTGCCCTTGTTGTTAACGTACTCCGGTTATTATCGATATCAACTGCCTGTATTTCATACATATATGTATTTCCGGCAACAACAGAAGAATCGGAAATAAAATTAGAAATGTAAGGTCTGGCAGAACCGGCAATGGTTACAAAGGAGGACTCATCGTTTTTCGCAACATTTAAAATCCGGCGTTTAACAATGTACCCTGCAATTGCGGGATCCGATTGCGCCATATTTTCCCATGAAAGCTTTACCATGCCATCTTCCACATATGCTTTTAGTGCTGATGGATTGGAAGGTGCTTTGATAAT
>JBBSBT010000158.1:0-6847 GCA_038250985.1 Bacteroidales bacterium | reverse complement strand
GCCACAATCATAAGGTTTCTTCTGACAAAGGACAACCGCCCGACCTCATAAAGTATTGTGCGATTGTTTTATAGAGGGAAACTATTGGCTTTTGCATTTTTGATTTGAAAAGTCGCCTGGATATTCAAGGGCAATGCTTTAAATCCAATTACAATAAACAAGGTTAAATAATTCCCTCTTTCAAAATATCATGAAGATGAATCACACCAAGATATTTTTTATCATCAACAACCAGGAGCTGGGTAACATTGCGTGAACGCATCAGGTCGAGTGCATCACTGACAAGTGAATCCGAAGGCACCGTAAGCGGATGAGGCGAGAGAATATCAACGGCTTTCAGGCTGGCCACATCGGTGGTTCCTTGCAGCATGCGCCTCAGGTCGCCATCCGTAATAATTCCGGACAAAATATCATTTTCGACCACAGCGGTACAGCCTAATCGCTTTGATGAAATTTCGAGAATAATTTCCCTGATGCCGGTGTCGGGTTTAACAATTGGTTTTGCATTATTAATATACAGGTCGGCAACGCGCAGGTACAACCTTTTACCCAACGCACCTCCGGGATGATACCGTGCAAAATCACTAGCTGTAAAACCGCGGCATTCGAGCAAAGTCACGGCCAGTGCATCGCCCATCACCAGTTGGGCTGTGGTGCTTGATGTCGGGGCCAGGTTGTTGGGACAGGCTTCGCGTTCAACGGTTGTGTTAAGAATCAGATCCGCCTGCAGAGCCAGGTACGAATCAATGTTTCCAACCATGGCCACCAGTTTGTTCCCCAGGAGCTTCATTAACGGGACCAACACCTTTATTTCCGGTGTATTCCCACTTTTGGAAAGGCAAATAATAATATCTTTCTGGTTTATCATTCCCAGGTCGCCGTGCAAAGCATCGGCAGCATGCATAAAAACGGCCTGTGTTCCCGTTGAATTCAGCGTCGACACGATTTTAGACGCAATATTTGCACTCTTGCCGATCCCGGTTACCACAACCTTGCCATTGGATTGAAGGATCAACTCAACGCATTTTACAAAATCGTTGTTGATATTGCCCTTCAGTCCTTCAATAGCGGTTGCTTCATCGGTGATGGTTTGAAGAGCAATCTGCCTGATTTCATCGGGAGTTTTCAAGATTTTTTTGTTTTTTTCGAATCGCAAAGATAACAAGAAATAGCAGAAATGGGCATAATAGCCGAAGTTCAAGAATTTACCTGCGTTAACATTTCATAATTTAGGCAAAGCCCTTCAAGGGTTTTGTAATTTAATAAAGCCTTCATCTTTTTTTTAAATTCACATTCTTGGAAGATGATTGTTCAATTTTCCTGGTACAACCAATTTTTAAACTTTTGTTTGAAAGGGACTTTTGCTTCTTTCGATCTCTTATTTACACCAAAGTACTTTTTGTACGAAACAGTAGGAGTCTTTGTGTAATACAGATGCTCATTCACTATTTCATTGGTTGTGCAGCTTCAAAATCACTTTCATTTAGTATATAAGTGTAAGTATATTCATCCTTACCTGAAGATTTTCCTGTTTTTACCTTTTCGAAGCTTTCCCGGGGATTCATTAAATTATATTTACCCGTGCAGGATATTCCAGTGGGGTAGCTACAGCTAAAAGTTATTATTTTCAGATTATCAAAAATAATTGTTAATGAGTCAACTTCAAATGAATCGAAGATGCTCTGCAATTCCGAATGCCACCCTGCAGGCTTTATTTTCTTCACTTCCGAATAAGCGTCAATTGACATGCTTTCGACGTACTTAGTTGTAGAATCATTGAGAACAGAAGTTGCACCTGTTTTATCATAACCGGTAACAAGAATTTTATGATTAGTGGTATTTTTAATAATGTACGTATTTGAAAATTCTGTTTCACAAGAAGTTAGCATTATTAAAAATATTGAACCTATAAAAATGTTTTTCATTTGAGGTTTATTTATAATTAGAAAATAATTCATTTATGTAAATTTCTGTAGGATTATCATAATCGGATTTTATCTCTCCAATCCGACCATATATTCCTGTTATAAATAGCATTTTCTAGTTGTTTGTATTCCCGGATACTCGGTGTATGAGCTAGCCCATGATTGTAGTTGCAAACAGATCAATCCTTATGATATCCAATTCAACTCACTATGTATAATTAATTGGTACGTGCCTGATTAGAGGGCACGTACCAATTGATGCATCAGGTTATTTAATCTTTACTGCTTTGCTGTAATCATCATCAGTTATTGTATAGAGGTATCGGAAAACCCTTTTATCTGTTTTTCCTCCAGTGTAACTGCTCTTTTTTAGAATGTTGCGTGAAGAAGAATTATCAAGTTTGTAAACGATCCTATACATATCATCAAAGATAACATAAGCAGAATCCGCTCCACTAAATGGATCGATAACAGGATCTTCTGCATTTTTGTCTCCTGTTTTATATATATGATCAACTTTTACGCTTTGGCCTATTGGAAGCTTGAAGGTTGTATCATTACTCCAATGACCATCTTGGGAAAGAAAACCAAACAATTCTAGCTTTGTAACATGTGATGAATTGTTAATTACTTCGAACAATGAATATGTTTGGAAGTCTTTAATACATGCTTCAAGCCAAAGAGCAGCAATAGCAATTAAAATTATTTTTTTCATTTACTTAGGTTAATATTTATAAATTGTTCTGCCATCCTCACAATAAGTGTTTCCGGTTTTAAAACTGAAAATGTAAGGGTTGGAAGCCATGGATTTAAGTAAAGAAGTCTAATACGTTGTCGCATTAGATATAGCCGGGTTACTTTTAAGTAGCCCGGCTTTTATTTTTCATACTATGTTTGTTTTACTTACATTCTTTTGCATCCAGGTATTGTTTTTCCGTGAAACGATAAGTGAATTCAAAATTATTATTACTTATTTTTTTACTTTCGTAATTATCCATGCCGATAGGGCCATTTCCCATATAGGCTTTATTACCTCTCTCTAATGTATCACATTTTATATCATCATAGAATAAAACTTGGGCATTTATCGGAGAAATAAAGTCTGCTTCCGATACGTTTTTACCGCCATCTCCATCCTGATAATAGATAGTAGTGTCGAACGCTTTAACATTAAATGTGCTCCAACTGTCTGGTCTATAAGTAATGTTATGGCCTGTTTCATTAATATAAATCCATTTTGCCCTTACTTGATAATCAACTTTTCTTATGCAATTAGTAAAAAGGAATGTTGATATACTAATTCCAATGAGCAAATAGCGCATCCACGTTGTTTTCTGTTCCATTGTTATATAAGTTTTTAAGGTTATCACGCCATTCATTAAATGTTTTCGCTCCTTTAAGTGCTTGTTCTATCTGTATTAAAGTATAACCTTCCACTCCATCTCCGTTCCATCCGTTATTTGGTGTCGTAACTTCCATAGAAGGGTTATCAATCAAATCTTCTACCACACCAGTATACTTGCCAAAATTATAAGTGATCACACTACTGTAATTTGGATAGATAATCCTTGTAAATTCCCATTGTACACCACGCGCCCAACTCTCTGCAACAATGGTAGCTAAAGATGTTGCATAAGGATATCCACCAATTAATTTCCAATGCGATGCATGAGCTAATTCGTGAATTGTAGTTGCATACAAATCACGAGATAGACGGCTTGGCTTAAAGATTCTGATATTTACTAAACCTATCCAATTTAACCAAGGAGCTGAATCTCCTTGCGGGTCAACATTTTCCCAGTCAAAAGCCCCTATTGCTAGATTTGGTGGAGTTTGAATGCCAAATGGATTATTATAAAAATAATCGTATGCTGCCCTATGAATTGTTGCATACATCCTTGACATTGAATTACCACCGGGAATATTCAGGTTCCAGTCTCCTTTTTTCTTTGGCCCGTTATACCATGCCTGTCCAATTAGACCTTCTCTGATTTCGAAATCGGCTCTTTGCCATTTGATGGCGTAATTAACCTCATAATTAAATTTACTTGTTTCAAAGTATCCATTGTTGTCCGTTAGATCAGATTCGATATGCGTAAACCAACGGGCATGTACTGTAGCCTGTATAAGCGGGATGTAGCTGCCGGTTACCGTAGTCGATTCGTAGCGGTAAACTGCACGCTGGCATTGATCTTCAGGAGGTAATATTACACGTTGTCCCGCTTGTGCCGCTTGTATCGGGTCTCCTTCATCGCAGTCGTAATATTCCCAATGGTCGAATACCTGTGTATATGAAGTTGTACTGCCTATCACATCATCCCATACCTTAATGGTTCCTTTGGGTGTCCATTCAGCAGGCAATAAGCCTGTTGTACTTTTAAATCCATTTTCATTTTCGGATAAGTTTCCGGTTAATTTTACCGATTCGTGCTCCAGCGCAAGTAAAAATTGTTTTGTCGTCGCGGAACTCTTTAGTCCGGTATTTTCATCCTTTTCCGGAATATACACCTCATACAACAGTTCGTGCTGAATATCAGGCATATTATAGCCAACCGGAACAACGCAATACTGCCACGTAATGGCATTTTCAGGTAGAGATGGATCGTGGTAAGTGGTGCCCAAATTAATAATTTCATAGTCTAAAGGGTAATCGTACCACACAATGGTTGTATCTGACTTTAATATTCCCCATTCTTCCTCGTATCCCACTTTTTTTATCAACTTGCTTAGAACTGAAAGGTTATTGGAAGCACAATTCCGTAGAATAAAAAGCTTGTGTTTGCCCCGCCTGAAAAAATGGCGTTAACGGAAGGATTTATTCCTATCTTCCTATACCTCGCGTAAAAGCCAACTGAACTCATTGCACCCAGGCCATAGGAGGCCTTTTTTTCGTAGGCATCAATAAATGGAGGGTAGATGTTATTGAAAATAGCAGTATATTCTTTAAAAGAAAATACCCCTATCGCCAGTTCGGAAGTTAATCCAATATATTTCCCTTTAAGCTTCGGGCTTATACCGGCATATACTCCTCCACCGTTGAGCAAGTAATCAGATGCACTTGTATTACCAGGGGCCCATCCTTTTGAGCCTAAATCATCTCTCCCAACCATAAATATTGTTCCTGCTATTAAATCAAGGTATTTATACCTGGTTGATAATGTGAAGTTAAGATTTACACCACCCATTGATGTATTACTAGTTTCGGGAGCAGTTCCTGATTTGAAACTATAAAAATTATCCGAATTCAGGTAGTTACTCATCACAACGTATCCTAGATCGACCTGAATTCTGTGTGGTTCAGTTTTTTGTTCCTGTGCAGAAAGGCTGAAGCCTAAAATACCAGATAAAACAAATGCAAGTGTATATTTCATGGCGCTAATTTTAAGTTATTCTATAATGTTTAATTGTCTCGTGCGCTAACCAATACCTGTACTCCATAATTAGGAAACACAAGCCATTGTTCGGGGTTATCAAAGTAATTTAAATAGGCACTACCGCCTTCCTCTCCTTTGTCGCTAAATTTAATTGCGTAATCAACTCCTGCAGTAGCCTGAAAACCTTGTTTATCCTTATCTTTCAGATTATATCCTACACCAACTTTGACTGTTAGTTCTCCAGAAGGTCTATCGTATTCTAGGGCAGTAAAGGTTAACATATCGAACCAAAAACCAGGTTGCCAATCAAGAACCTTCCTGCCTGTGAATGTTTGTTATGTACTGCTCCTCGAGTTAAATTCCAAATTCATTTGATTCTGAACAGTAAAAGGTGTTTTTCCTCCGGCATCAACATTAGTAACTGTAATATAAAATTCCGGTTTACCGGCCAGCCAACCTTCAATACGCCAATCTGAGAATTTTATCTGCTTAATGTATACAGGAGATTTTTGAGATATATCTCTGAATGGAACTTGTACAAAATCATATTTAGCATTTGATTCCCCAATGGAAGTAACGTGGTTTATTTTATAGATAACTTTTTTTCCTGCTACAACATTCCTATCAAAATAGTCCTGTTGGTTAGGTGTAAAAGTATTGATGAGCTGATAATCATTTGTAACGCCAATTACATGTTTCGAAAGTTTAGTTTCCAATATATATTGGCTATGATCATTTTGCCAACGAAGTTCGATTTCGTTCAGGGAATTTTGAATAGCGTCAAAAGCTAATACTGGTTTAGGGAAGTTTGGTGCAGTAACAGATATGTAATTTGAAGGATATGAATTTTCACCCCTAAAATTTGACATGACATAGTAAGTATAGGAACGGCTAGCCTCTATATTATTATCATCATAGGCCCTGTTATAGGCACCTGCAACGGTTCTAATCTTTGTAAATGTAGTCTCATTAACACTTTTTCTATAGATATCGTATCCACTTGTGTTTAAAGGATCAGTAAAAGGTGGCATCACCCAGGTTAATCTTATTCCTGTTTCAGTTTGAATACCAGTTAAGTTTGTCGGTGTTTCAGGGATTGTTGGCGGGTCTGTGGGGTCTCCAGGATCAATTGGCAAAACAGATCTTTCATTTTGCCCTATTACTATTACAGGTTTAGTCGGTTCATTAACAGCATCAACGGGAATGGCATTTCCATTTATATAACCTGTTACTGTTTTTGTAGTTAAATCATCATATTCTGCAGGAATAAAAGCTACGACCGGAATATATGATGTTTCATCCCAATCCTCAGCATGTACAGGTATTGCAATTTGAAGATCAGGATACTTCATTGTAAGTATATCAATAATATCAGAAGTGGATTTTAATCCTAAAGAGTTATTTACAGGATAAGAATCCTCCAATAAATCTTTAACAGTATAGATGGTTTTATTTGATTTTAATAAAGATGATGGAGTTGTAATTTTTCTATCAATCACCTTCTTTATAAGAATATCATAATCTCCATCAAACATAATTAATGCTTCT
>JBBSBT010000157.1:0-6859 GCA_038250985.1 Bacteroidales bacterium | reverse complement strand
CGCTATGTTTTTGATTTTGTGATAGTTAGTTGCTATTTAGGTATTGAAGTACTTTAATTACTCACTTATTTTATGTGTGATTTACCACTTCCTTATTATCTTTCAGTGATTTACTTAAATTCCGTTTACACCTATAATAATCAGGTATTTAGAGCCGTTTTTCAAAATCATTTCGTAACTCCCTTGGTAGGTAATGAATAGGTAAAAGCCCAAAAGTGTATGTAAATCTGTATGTAATAAAAACAAAAACGCTGTAAGTAATTAACCTACAGCGTTTTATATTAACTATCAGTGCCCAGAACAGGACTCGAACCTGCACAGCCGTAAGGCCACTGGTCCCTGAAACCAGCGTGTCTACCAATTTCACCATCTGGGCAGATGGATATTTAATCGTTGTGATGAGTGCCCAGGACAAGACTCGAACTTGCACATCCTTAAGGACACCAGCCCCTCAAGCTGGCGTGTCTACCAATTTCACCACCTGGGCAATAAATTTATTTTAAAGAACTTTTGTATTCTATTTGGTTTTCAATTCTCTTGCTCAAGCTGGCGTGTCTACCATCCCGATAGCTATCGGGATCACCACCTGGGCAATAAATTTATTTTAAAGAACTTTTGTATTCTATTTGGTTTTCAATTCTCTTGCTCAAACTGGCGTGTCTACCATCCCGATAGCTATCGGGATCACCACCTGGGCATTAGTTTATTATAAAGAACTTCTGTATTCTGTATCGTTTTAACCCTTTTACTCAGCCTGGCGAGTATGCTATCCCGATAGCTATCAGAATCTCCACCCGGGCAAAGCGGGTGCAAAGATAGTATTTTTCTGAAACCATAAGCAATGAAAATATAATTATTTCATTTTTGTAATAATGCATGTACATCTGAATCTTATCTTTAAAATTGAATCCTTATTTATTTAACCTATCTAATTGTAATTAAACAATTTATCAAATCGATATGTTTGTTCTCTGGCATTTTCATAGAATTCAAAGAAAAGCGTTCTCCGTAAAACCAATTTGATTAACTTTGACAAAGTATATTAAAACCTGTATTATGTTTACCAAAGACGACCTTAAGCAATTGCAATCGCGCGGAAGCGATCTGAAAGTAGTTGAAGCACAGATAGATAATTTCAGAAGAGGATTCCCTTTTATTAACCTCGACAGGCCTGCCATTGTTGGCGATGGCATTAAAGCCTTTAACCAGCGCGATGCTAAAAAACTTTCATATTATTATGATTCTAATTCAAAGCGCTATGAGGTGCTTAAATTTGTCCCGGCTTCAGGTGCAGCCAGCCGTATGTTCAAGCATTTGTTCGAATTTATGGATTCCTACACCGGTTCATCCGAAGATATCAGCCGGCTTCAGACTTCGCCAAAGCTTAAACTGGTAAAAGAATTCTTTGACCGGATTGAAGACTTTGCTTTTTACACTAAGCTTTCCGAAACCATGCGTAAGGATGACTATGATATCCATGAATGTCTGGCAAAAAAAGAATATAAAACCATTATCGATTACCTGCTCAACCCGGTAGGACTTAATTATGCCAATCTCCCGAAAGGATTGCTGCTCTTCCATTCGTACCCCGACGGTGCACGTATGTCGATTGGAGAGCATATGGTAGAAGCCGCAAACTATTGCAAAGATAAAGAAAAACGCTCAGCCATTCACTTTACCGTTTCACCGGAGCATGCGGATATGTTTCTCGATGAAATTAACCGTGTAAAAGGTAAATATGAAGAGTTGTTTGATTTAAAATATGAGCTGACATTTTCGTTACAGAAGGCATCAACGGATACGATTGCCGTTGATTTGAACAATAAACCCATGCGTGAAGCTGATGGCCGGCTGATGTTCAGGCCAGGCGGACACGGAGCCCTGATCGAAAATCTGAACGACCGGGAAAGCGAAATTGTTTTTATCAAAAATATAGATAACGTGGTGCCTGACAGTATGAAAAATGATACATACCTGTACAAAAAAGTATTGGGTGGATACCTCTTCGAACTGCAGGATATTGTTTTCGAACACCTTGAAACACTTGACGACAAACCGGATGACGAGGATATCCGTACTATTCTGCGTTTTATTAAGTCAAAACTGGGTTTTGTGGTCGACCCCGATTTAAGCAGCATGGCCCGGGAGGACAAAATTGAATACCTTCATCATAAACTGAACCGGCCTATAAAAGTTTGCGGAATGGTTAAAAACGAAGGCGAACCTGGCGGAGGCCCCTTCTGGGTGAAAGAGCCTTCAGGCGAAATCTCACTTCAGATTGTTGAATCGTCACAAATTGATATGAGTAACGAACAGCAAAAAGAAATTCTTGGGAAATCCACCCATTTCAACCCTGTCGACCTGGTTTGTGGTGTACGCGATTATAAAGGTAAGGTTTTCGACCTGCGGCAATTTGTCGATCCATTAACCGGCTTTATATCCTATAAATCGAAAGACGGGAAAGACATTAAAGCCCAGGAACTTCCGGGATTGTGGAATGGCGCCATGGCTAATTGGATCACCGTTTTTGTAGAAATACCCATCAGCACCTTTAACCCGGTTAAAACGGTAAATGATTTATTGAGGAAAGAGCATCAGTAAGAATAGTGAAAGTAAGATTTTGGTAACACCTAATCTGGACAAGCCAGAACATAACTGATTTCCCACAAAGCCACTAAGAACACGAAGATACTTAGTGAACTTTGTTTCTTCGTGAGACAGAAATCTTGCCAAGAAATACACAAATATTTTTATTAAGTCACTAAGGTGAAAATCTCCTAATATTTCATATTTTTCTGTTAAGAAGTGCATTTGGTAACATTCTCATTTGTTTGTTATCTGTAGATCAGGATGCATATTTGCCATGCTATCATAATTTTTTTGAAAATATTTTGTTTTTGTTATCCTTTAAGATAACTTTGCAGTATGGCAAGACAAATAATATTTCATGGAAAATCTTTCATGGACTTTTATAAAGCCTTGGATATTAAAGTCAAATCAAAAGTTCAGTATGTGTTCGAATTGATTAAACAAGTAGATAGGGTTCCGGAGAAATTTCTTGCACCAATTGCCGGATGCGAAGGACTGTTTGAGATACGAATTGAATATCAGTCAAATATTTACAGAGTATTTTGCTGTTTTGATGAAGGAAGATTAGTTGTGTTATTTAATGCATTTCAGAAGAAAACACAGAAAACACCAAAAACAGAGATAGAACGAGCAGTCAGACTAATGAAAGAATACTTTGAACTTAAAAAAGAAATGCTATGACAACCGATAAAGAAATCAGGACTTTTGAAGAATTAATAGACAGCGAATACGGTGTACTTGGTACTGATAGCCGTAATGAATATGAACAAAAGGCTCAAATGTTTATCGTGAGTGAGATGCTGAAAGAGGCCCGAAAGCAATCTAACTTAACACAAGAACAATTAGCCGAGAAATCGGGGACAAAAAAGAGCTATATCTCCAAATTAGAAAATGCTAAAGGGAATATTCAGCTTTCAACTTTGATCCGGATTTTTGAGAAGGGACTTAACCGCAAAATAGGGCTTACATTTCTTTAAAATTTAACATTTAAACTGATGCCTGCATTCATTTTGTCCAGGCTAATACCCTATCATAATCAAATCCTACGGAGCCTTTTACGGCGCCAGCCTGCTGATACTCCACACATTCCCCTCAAGCAAATACTGTATCCTGTCGTGAAGCCTGCCGGGCCTTCCCTGCCAGAACTCCATGCGATCGGGTTTTAAACGGTAACCGCCCCAGTGATCCGGACGGGAAAGATTTTCATTCCCTTCCAAAAACAAGAGCTTTTCGCGATCTTCTTCCAACATGCTGCGCGAAGAAATAGGTGAACTTTGCGGTGAAATAATGGCATTTACCTGGCTCTCTATTGGCCGTGAATAAAAATAGGTATCCGATTCATCAGCTTCTGTTTTACTAACAATACCTTCGATACGCACCTGTCTTTCAGTGAGAGGCCAGAAAAACGTTAGTGACGCAAAATGATTTCCCTTTAATTGTACACCTTTACGACTCAGATAATTGGTAAAAAAAACGAAACCCTGCTCATCGAATGATTTCAACAGAACTACTCTTGCCGAAGGACGCCATTCGGCCGAAACCGTTGAAAGCACCATAGCCGTTGCCTCCGGCTCACCTGATTCCATAGCCGCATGCAGCCACTCCCGGAACCAGTTTACCGGTTCAACCGGGAATTCTTCACCATGTATAGCACTATGCTGGTAATCTTTGCGAATATCTCTTAAATCCATTGTCCTGAATTAAAAACCGTTTGCACGCTGAAGTAATTTAATTGGTTTATAAACAAAAGTCCGAAGCCGGGAGTCCGAAGTCGGGAGTGTTTATAAGTAAAATCTCTTAACTTCAGATTTCTTCCTGTCATGTGAATGACTCTCTCCTGACTTCTGTCTTCCGTCAGAAAGCGATTCCCACTGACAAAACCTACTAACCATAAATATAAACAATTTATTTAAACCAATGTTTTCAAAATGCCGCAGTAAAGTAATTGCAGAAACCCTGTGAATGATTAACTTCGCTACGAATTTATAAATACTTCATTTTGTCCTTGTTTATGAAATTTTTTCCGGTTTTTATTTTGCTGATCTTAGGATCGTTAACCTCAACGCAGGCGCAATCCCAAATAGTATTTAATCATTCAGAATATGTAAACGGGATAGAGAAGGAGCGAAAGTTGAAAGATGCCGAGATGCTGACTGATGAACATTCACCGATTCCGGCAGAAGAAAAAGCAACTTTCCGGAAGTTAAATTATTATAAGCCAAATGCGGCATTCCGCATACAAGCGAAATTTGAACGGTTCGACCAGGCTTCGCATTTCCTGATGAAAACAACCACCGACAGGCTGCCGGAATACTCAATTTACGGGGTTGTCCGTTTCAGGTATAAGAAAAAGGATTATTCGCTGAATGTGTATCAAAATATTGAACTGACAAAGAAACCCGGGTATGAGAACTACCTGTTTATCCCTTTTAACGACGAAACCAATGGTAACGAAACTTATGGCGGGGGCAGGTTCCTGGATATGAGTGAAACCGGGACTGATACATTGATAATCGATTTTAACAAAGCTTATAATCCGTATTGCGCTTACAATCATAAATACTCCTGCCCTATTCCCCCGGAATCAAACAATTTAACAATCAAAATTAAAGCCGGTGAGAAAAAATGGCATAAATAAAATTAGCGGACATTTATAACCGGCATCTCAGGTAAAATCTTTTAACCCGATTATCAGCCCAGGTATAGTATAATAAATCATGGCAAAAGATGTTGATGCTTCCGATACCCGAATAACCCTCAGGCGATTAATCCGAAGGCCAAAATACCGGTATATGGCGGTAAACCGTATTGTACCGCATTTACCCTGGCTGGTACTTATGGCGCTTGCAACTTATTTGTACAAAGAACGAATTTTCGCCGAATCAGGTTTTTATGCTGCGCAGTTTGTTAACAACCAGACTTTCTGGATTGAATTCCAGCGATTTGTATCCGGGATCCCGCAGCTCATTCCGCTTATGGGCGTTTGGACGGGGCTGGGAATGAAATATATCCTAATTCTCTACTCGCTGAGTCATGTTCTGTTTTTCTATACCCTGTTCCTGTTTGTATATTATGGTCTGCGCGACAGGCGTTCAGGTCTTTTAATAATTCTGTCGCAAACGGTCGGAATCATGTATGGTTTTTTTACACCCATATTTGAACTGTATTATGCCGTGCCTTTGCTGATTACATTCTATGCCATCTGGCAATTGCCATTTCGCTTTCGGACCATATACATCCTGCTTATACTTGAAGCACTCATCCTGCTGAGTCACCCGCTGGCTTTTATGCTGTTTGCGTACTTGTTACTCTTCGACTATACAAAGAAAACGGCCAAAGCATTTAAGTTTTATATCCCTGTAATACTTGTTTTCATAGGTGCATTGGTATTAAAGTATCTTACAATGTCCGGATCCGAAGCGGGGCAACTGGCATGGCTGTATACCTTTAACAGTGACCTTTTTTCCGGGCAATTTTTCAACCCTGAATATGCGAAAATACCAGTTTCATACTTATTGATCAATTATTCAGAAATACTGATAGCGTTTCTTCTGGTAGTTTTTATCCTGGTAAAATCAAAACAATGGTTCAGGCTGCTACTTGCAGCAGTTACTTTTTTCGCCTATCTGTTCACGGTAAGTCATGCTGATCCCTTGATGCCATTGTTCTCGAGGGAACAAGTATTGTATCCTTTTGTTGCAATAGTGTTTATCCCGCTGGTTTTCGGATTCCCAAAGCAAGGAAGGCCTGGATTGCTTAACATCTCTATACTGATGGTTTCGGCGCTTATAATTTACCGGCTGGCAGTTATGTATTACGGCAGCGAAATTTTCGTGAAGCGGGTCGCACAAATGGAGCAACTAATTGAAACGGCCCGTCAGAAAGCGGGGAATAAATTTGTAGTGTCGAAAGATATTATCGACCATGGGTACACTCAACTCAACTGGTCGTACCCGGTTGAAACCATGCTTCTGAGCGCCATCGACGGTAATGATATCACGGTAACAATTGCTTCTGAAAAAGATCTCATTTCAGTTGAAAAAAGGAACAAAATTCAGCCGGACCAATTTTTATTCGCAAATCATGAATTAAAAGAGCAAAGTTGGCTTAATAAACAATATTTTCATATGGATATCGGCCCTTACCATTCACTGAATGATTCAACTCCGAATAAAAATCTTATTCTAACTGCCAACAATCTGCGTATCACCATTAATTCAAAAAAAATATACAGGGCAATGGATACGGTATGGATTCCCGTAACCATTAT
>JBBSBT010000156.1:0-6867 GCA_038250985.1 Bacteroidales bacterium | reverse complement strand
TTTAGAAACCGATGAATTCAAATTACCTGAAAACTCTCAGACTTACCTACTTTGCACTGGCAATGGGGATAGTATTATTTATGGTTGTAACTATACTTGTGAAAAGTATAAATGGTCCCCTGGCTGAAAATGACATTTCGGTAACACAGCGTGCACCATTTATAATAGTTCTGATTTTGATCACAGGAGTTGCATTGATGGTATACAGAACTGTTTTTCATAAGAAACTTCTTGCCATCCGGACGTTACCTTCACTGGATAAAAAACTGGCCGCATGGCGCGAATTATCTATGCTGCAAGGCGCTCTTATCGAAGCCCCGTCATTTTTCGCACTGGTGTTGTTTATGCTTCTGGGAATTAATGTTCTGCTGGTCTGGCCGGTTGCCGGCCTTATTCTTTTCTGGATAAGCCAGCCAACCCGTGATAAACTTATCAATGAATTAACCCTTACTCCAAACGAAATTTCTGAATTCGACAGCCTTAGCTAATACTGGTTCTTGTTTCAAATTTTTCTTTTATTTCATCATTTCATGATCAAAGGAATCTGATCGCTGCCACATACTAAGCGGAAACTTTTTTCTCTGGGCTGTATAATACTCTCAGGATTATTCGAATTACAATGCCGGGTCATCAACTGATCAGTGATTTGAAATTCAGTATTTCACTTATTTAGCTATTATGTAACACATTTTCAGTTATATAAATAAAATCAATATATTTGCATATAAGTTTAAATCCTTCCTTTAATAAATGGAAGTATCTGGCATTCATGCTACTTTGCTAAAAGTTTGATGTCGTGAGGCAGATATTCAAATAGTAGTGAAACAAGTAATAATTTAATTACCTTTGCACGGATTTTTGAAAAATGTAAAATAATACCATAAGCATTTGGTAATCAATAATATAAATATATGAAAAGAGTAATGGTCCTTACCGGAGGTGGTGATTGTCCGGGTTTAAATGCAGTTATCAGGGCAATTGTTAAACGTGCCAACCAGGAAACTGACTGGGAAGTTTTAGGAAGTGTAAAGGCTTTTGATGGAATTTTGAACGAGCCAACCGAACTTATGGTTCTGGATTCGGAAAAAGTAGCTGGTATCCATTACCAGGGAGGAACCATCCTTCAAACAACTAATAAAGGTGGTCCATATGCCTGGCCGGTTAAGAATAAAAAAGGGGAATGGGAGTATGTTGATCGTTCGGATGAAATGATCCGCAAAATGTCGTACCTCGGTATTGACGCTGTAATAAGTATCGGAGGCGATGGCTCGCAGCGCATTTCACAGAGACTTTTCGAGCAAGGCCTTAATATTATAGGCGTCCCTAAGACTATTGATAATGATCTTTCGGCTACAGACTCAACCTTTGGTTTTCAGACCGCAATCGAAATTGCAACTGAAGCTGTAGATAAACTGGTTACAACTGCCGCCAGTCACAACCGTGTTTTTATTCTGGAAGTTATGGGCCGCGATGCAGGTTGGATTGCATTAAATGCAGCAGTTGCAGGTGGTGCTGAAATTTGCCTGATACCTGAAATTCCATACGATACCAACGAAGTGCTTTCGAAAATCAATGCACGTTTCCATAAAGGACGGGGTTTTGCCATTATTGTTGTTGCCGAAGGTGCCAAGCCAAAAGATGGCGAAGTAATCGGGGAAAAAAGCAGCGAAGTTGGTTACGAAATGGTACGTTTGGGCGGTATAGGCTTTAAACTTGAGGATGATCTGAAAAAACTGGGATGTGAACCTGATATCAGGGTTACCGTTTTAGGGCATCTTCAGCGTGGAGGCGTCCCAATTGCCTATGATCGTGTTCTGGCATCGCAATTTGGCATCAAAGCTTTCGAAATGGTGCTGAATGAAGAATACGGACGCATGGTTTCGTACAATCATCCATATATCACCAGCGTAACACTGAAAGATGCCATCCAGAAACCTAACCTGGTTACCCTCGACACGGCGCTGATGAAAACAGCCCGCGGACTTGGAATAAGTTTCGGAAACGACCAGATTGCATTGGAAGAATAGACGTTATTATATAATTTAATCTGATTTCGAAAAGCTTCCAACAGGAGGCTTTTTTTTTATTAATGATCCGGTATAGACCAATAAATGATAATAGTATAACTGCTTCAAATGTTAAAAGGATATAAGACTGTATTGGTGATTGCCATCCTGCTTCTCGCAGAAAAACAACGGGTAATTATTTAATCCTTTATTAGATTACCGGCAAAATGCAGAAAAGCCTGAACCGAACTTGTAGAATGGGGGAGAAGAAGATGGGGCGAAATTGTTACCTTTCAATCCCATCAATCCTGAAACCCTAAAAAGACAAGGAGATATGGAGAAATGAAGATGGGGCGAAATCGTATTCCCTCAAACTCATCAATCCTTTCAATCCCATAAATCCTTTCAATCCCTGTAACCTTGAAATATAATCTGAAATCCGGTCAAATGAGGTAGTATCCTCTATGCAAAATCAGGATAAAGCAGGTATTTTTTCCTGGTTTTTTTAAACGAATCGAGGCCGGGTTTCCAGGATTGGCGGATCTCGGATTCGCTCTTTCCTTTTATTATCTGATCACGTAGTTTACTGTTCCCGGCAAGTTTATCAAAATAGGATGTAAAGAATAAAGTATGCTCATTCAGATTCTTATAGGCTTCAATAAGCCACTTCAGTTCAAGTATTCCCTTGTTTTTTAATATATCAGCAGCGCTGCCCAGGTTTTCGCCATAACAAAGTTGTCTCCTGAGCGGTGGATCTTCACTCACTCCTTTGATGGATTGCGGCGTGAAACTATAGGTCCCTTTGGTATACTTCGGATGCCCGAACATCATAAACGGACTGTCAGTTCCACGGCCAACACTTACAACGGTTCCTTCGAACAGGCACAAAGACGGATATAAATAAACGGCCTTCATGGTCTGCAGGTTGGGCGAAGGCCGTACAGGAAGCTGATAACGTGAGTTGTGTGTGTAATTCCTGCATTTTATAACGGTCAGCTTGCATTGTATACCAGCGGCTAACCATTTTTCGCCATTTACCATGCCGGCATATTCACCGATTGTCATCCCATACACAACAGGAACCGGGTGCATACCGACAAAAGAGGTATAAGCAGGTTCCAGCACAGGCCCGTCAATATAGTAACCATTTGGGTTTGGCCGGTCCAGCACAATCAGCGGAATATTGTTTTCGGCACAGGCTTCCATCACATAAGTGAGGGTTGAAATATAGGTGTAAAAACGTGCTCCTACATCCTGAATATCGAAAACCATTATCTCAATATTCTGTAAGTCTGCTTTTGTAGGTTTTTTATGATTGCCGTACAGCGAAATTACTTCAATACCTGTTTTCGGATCAGCACCATTGCTGATCTCTTTTCCATCAGGCTCATCGCCCCTGAATCCATGTTCCGGCCCAAAAATCTTCTGAATGGTGACTTTGCGGGAAATCAATGAATCGACAAGGTGCGTCTTGTTGATCAGCGATGTATTATTAGCTATAATGCCTGCTTTTTTGCCTTTAAGCAAAGGCAGATAATCGTCCATAAGATAAGCGCCTGGTAACGAAATCAGATTATTTTTAACAGGAATTACAGGGCTTTTTTGCATTTGACAGCTGGACGAAACTGTTGTAGCTGCTAATAGAATAAATAAGATGTATTTTAATGTCTGCATAACAAATTTTCAATGACTGTTCCGGTTATGTTCATCTCCGGTAAATAACAAAAATCATACAATGATAATGAAAAATCAAGTAAAATCCTTGTTTTGAGGGTAATTTATTTTTATAAAAGTAATAAAACAGAGTCCAATTGCATATCTATTTGTCATTCTATAAACATTAAATGATCTGATAATCAATATTTCCCATTTTATATCTGCCTGGACAAATTTAACCATTTCAATTTTCGGTTTTTACCAGCTTCCTTTTTATTAACCTAAGATGCTGTATGTTTAAACATTATTGTAACCGGATAAAAAAAAGTATTTTTGCACCCGAATGAATACTGAACAATTTATAGCCCGACGATTGATCAAAGGTGGTCCCGGAAGTTTCTCGGCCCCGGTTATCCGTATTGCGATAATCAGCGTTGCTTTGGGGCTTGCTGTTATGATTGTTTCGGTAGCTATCGTAACCGGATTTCAAAGGCAGATACGCGAAAAGATTGTGGGTTTTGGCTCGCATATTCAAATAGCTAAGTTTGACTCCAACAATTCGTTTGAATTTGAGCCAATCAGCCGGAAACAGCCATTTTATTCTAAACTCGAAAATACACAAGGGATAAAACATATCGAAGTCTTCGCCACCAAAGCGGGCATAATCAAAACCACAGATCAGATACAAGGCGTGGTTTTTAAAGGTGTAGGCACTGATTTCGACTGGTCCTTTTTCAAGGATAAACTTGTTTCGGGCAGGCCTTTTTCAACAAAAGATACTGTTGCATCTGATTCAGTACTTATTTCACAGAATCTTGCCGACTTGTTAAAAATAAAGGTTGGTGATCCGCTGCGTATGTATTTCATTATTGATAATATGGCCCGTGCCAGGAGGTTCGGCGTTTCAGGAATATACAATACCGGGCTTGGTGAGTTTGATCTGAAATTCATTTTCGGCGACATCCGGCAGATTCAAAAACTGAATGGCTGGACTGACGATCAGGTTTCGGGATTTGATGTGTATATCAATGATTTCAGTGAGTTGGATAAAATGGAAAAAATAGTTTACACAGAAGTGGGATATGATCTGAATGCCAAAAGTATACGCGAGCTATATCCACAATTATTCGACTGGCTCGACTTGCAGGATATGAATGTGATTATAATCCTTATTCTTATGGTGCTTGTTTCGGGAATGGCCATGATCTCCACCTTGCTGATACTTATCCTGGAACGAACCAGCATGATTGGTGTTTTAAAAGCCCTGGGAGCCCGTAATCTGAGTATACGCCGTATTTTCCTGTATAATGCAGCCTACATTGTTGGCAAAGGATTATTATATGGAAATATTGCAGGAATCAGTCTTTGCCTGCTGCAAAAACAGTTTGGAATTGTACACCTTCCGCAGGAATCCTATTTTATGTCGGTAGTGCCTATTAACCTGGATATTTTGCATCTTCTGCTTCTTAATGCCGGCACTTTGGTAGCCTGTACATTAATGCTGATTATTCCATCATTTATTATTGCCCGCATCAGTCCTGTAAAGGCAATCAGGTTCGACTGAGTTATACCCTGATCAAAATTGCGGGATGATTTCCTGCTCAATGAAAGTTCTAAGCCTCTTCTTATCGCCTGGGCTAAATTGTTAGTCTTTAACTCTATTCCGGAAATCTTTCAATACAAAGATAAAAAAGATACTTATATCGGAACCAGGTAAGCTGCCACGATGTGACATGCAAGGCCCAGTAACACAAAAATGTGGAACAGCGTGTGAACAAACTCGCGTTTGGCAAGAGCGTAAATAACTGAGCCAGCAATATAAAATACACCTCCTGCTGCCAGCCAATATAAAACTGCCAGGCAATCTACTCTCAAAGCTACGTTTATCAAAGGTTTGATAGCAATCAATACAATCAGTCCCATAAGTACATACGAAGCAGTCTGTAAGTGATTATTAACCTTGAGCTTTTTAAAATTAAAACCTATGCCTGTTAAAGCCGTGAGCCAGATAAGGACAAAAATCCCCCAGCCCCACAAACCCTCGTTTCGCATCAATATCAGCGTGAAAGGGGAATAACTGGCAGCGATAAGTACATAGATACTGCCATGGTCGAATTGACGTAACACAGACTTTAGTTTTGGCTCCTTTGCGTAATGGTAAATAGTGGACGAAAGCATGCAAGCCAGCATCCCAAAACCAAATATGGAATAAGCCAGAACAGCCCACCCGTTACCGGCAGCAACTGATCTGCTTATTAACACGATAGTTGCAACCACTGCCATAAGCACTCCGAAGGCATGAGTCAGGTAATTCGCCTTTTCTTCACGCTTGCTGTAAGATTTTAAATTTTGCATAGCTTTCAACCATAAATTATAGATGGCAAAGTTAGCCAAAGTTGAAATTTATTCCTCTGCATATTCGCATTAACTCTGTAATCCTGTAAATCTAAAACCCTGAAACCCTGAAACTCTGAAACTCTGAAACTCTGAAACTCTGCAACCCTGTAACCCTGTAACCCTGTAACCCTGTAACCCTGTATCCCGATAGGGATCGGGACTGAAACTCTGTAACTCTGTAACCCTGTAACTCTGTATCCCGATAGGGATCGGGACTGAAACTTTGTAACTCTGTAACCCTGTAACTTCAAACTAACTCAATCCCATTCCCATGCTCACTAGTTCAGCGAGGTCGTAGTTTTTTACGGATTCTTCTTTATTTTTATATTTTATGCCATCCGTTATCATGGTCATGCAAAATGGACAAGCTGTAGCGATGATGTCACAACCGGTTTTTAAAGCTTCTTCAGTTCTTTCAATAAACACTTCCTTTTCGCCTTTTTCGGCTTCTTTAAACATTTGTCCTCCACCTGCCCCACAGCATAATGCAAAGCTTTTATTACGCTGCATTTCTGATTTGTGGGAAGGAATCGCGCTAAGAACCGAGCGTGGAGCCTCGTATTCGCCGTTCGCACGTCCTAAGTAGCATGGATCGTGATACGTGATTTTTTTACCAGCCAGTTCACCCTTTGTCGGGTTTATTTTTCCCGAATCAATTAATTCATTAAGATATTGTGAGTGATGTATTACTTCGTAATTCCCGCCCAGGTCACAATACTCGTTTTTAAGTGTGTTAAAATCATGCGGGTCGCAGGTAACGATTTTCTTTACCTTATACCCATTCAGGATTTCGATATTGGTGAGTGCC
>JBBSBT010000155.1:0-6894 GCA_038250985.1 Bacteroidales bacterium | reverse complement strand
CTGGCCGGTTCGTCGTTCAATCTGATTGATTCACTGTACTCGATAAATGATACTATATATGTTGATCAGCTTTTAAATACAAACGATCATGGATCATCGTACAGGGTCGACCTGGTGAATGATACTCCCGGGCTGCGGTTCCTGGTAGGTCCATCACAAAAAGCCTCATCTGTATTTATCACTTTTGCTCCGGGTGATAAAAAAATACGGATCAATATGAATACCATAGTTCCATGGACTAACGAGAAGTTTGTGATTTACCGACAAAACAAAACCACCCTGGATTTCGATTCCATCGGGACATCCATACTTCCGAATTATATTGATTATGATCGTATAAATGGCCAATCGTATTGCTACCTGGTGAAAGCCATAGGGACTTACGGAACAGCCGGCATTACTGATCCGCTTATAAATTACTCCCAGGAATCCTGTGCTATCCCCTTCGACAATGAAGTGCCCTGCGCTCCTGCGCTGAAAGTAGAAACAAATTGTGATACCTACCGGAACATACTTACCTGGGATTACCCTGATTCCGGCTGTGTTCAGGATGTTGTAAAATACCTGATCTATTATCAACCTCCGCAGGCAGAAAACATGACGCTGCTCGACTCCACGCAAGAGACAACTTATACGCATGCCAGCCTTACTACTATTGCCGGCTGTTATTCTGTAGTAGCCGAAGATTCCGTAGGGAACCGCAGTATAAAAAATGATACCATCTGCATAAACAGTGATGTATGCGGGACCTATCGCCTTCCTAATATTTTTACACCCAATAATGATGAGAGGAACGATTTCTTTATTCCGTTCCCGTATAATTCTGTTGAAAAAATCGATCTGCAAATATTCAACCGCTGGGGAAACCTTATTTTCGCCACCCAGGATCCGGCCATTAAATGGGACGGGAAGATACAGGGAACAAATCAACCTGTAGCCGACGGAGTATATTATTACATCTGTGATGTATATGAAATCACCTTGAGTGGAACGGTAAAACGAACCCTGAAGGGAAGTATAACTGTTATCCGGTAAAAAACCCGGTAAAATCACAGGTTATTCCTTGAAATCCGTTATTCTTCCTACATTCATCCAATCTCCAACCACTTTTACGCAAAAAGAGCCGCCCGAAAGCAGCTCTTTTTTATTTACTGGGAAATGTATTAAACAGTTGCCATATGTGCAATCATATCAAGTACTTTGCATGAATAACCCCATTCGTTATCATACCACGAAACGAGTTTTACAAAGTTGGGATTCAGCATAATACTGGCTTCAGCGTCGAAGATTGAAGTACGTGAATCGCCGACGAAATCGCTCGAAACAACAGCTTCTTCAGTATATCCGAGAACACCTTTCATCTCGCCGTCAGCAGCTGCTTTAAGTGCCGCTTTGATAGCTTCGAAAGTAGTAGCTTTCTCGAGGCGGCAGGTAAGGTCGACAACCGAAACGTCAAGCGTAGGAACGCGGAACGACATACCGGTAAGTTTGCCTTTCATAGCAGGGATTACCTTTGCAGCAGCTTTGGCAGCTCCGGTTGATGATGGAATAATATTGCCGGCAGCAGCACGTCCACCACGCCAGTCTTTATGCGATGGTCCGTCAACAGTTTTTTGAGTAGCTGTTGTAGCATGAACCGTTGTCATAAGACCTTCAATAATTCCAAAGTTATCATTGATAACTTTAACAAGCGGTGCAAGGCAGTTAGTTGTACATGATGCATTACTTACAATTTTCTGACCAGCATATTCTTTGTGGTTCACACCATAAACAAACATGGGCGTATCGTCCTTCGAAGGAGCCGATTGAATAACACGTTTTGCACCGCCATCAATGTGAGCCTGGCAGGTTTCAGTGGTAAGAAATAAACCGGTACATTCAGCAACATAATCGGCGCCTACTTCCGACCATTTAATTTCTGCAGGATTTTTACACGCTGTAACACGTATAGTTTTCCCGTTAACAACCAGGTGTCCGTCTTTCACTTCAACAGTACCTTTAAACTTTCCGTGAACAGTGTCATACCTGAGCATGTAAGCCATGTAGTCTGCGTCAATCAGATCGTTGATTGCTACAACTTCGATATCGTCACGGAGAATTGATGCGCGGAAAACCAGGCGGCCAATCCGGCCAAAACCATTAATACCAACCTTAATTTTTGTCATAATATATTGATTTTAAAAGATGTTTTCTGTTTTGAAATCCGGTGCAAAAGTACTAAAAAAAAATTAAATACCAGAAAGGAAAAGTTAAAAAGTTATAAAGGCAAGCGTTCAAAGCTGCGCGTTCACATGCCGGTGGCGTTAAAGGCTGCGCGTTCAAAGCTGCGCGTTCAAGGCCTGCGCGTTCAATTGCCTACGGCGTTCAATGCTGCGCGTTCAATGCTGCGCGTTCAATGCCTGCGGCGTTCAAGGCTGCGCGTTCAAATGACTGGATTATGTATTGAACGTACGAAGTGCATTGAACATTGAACGCACGAAGTGCATTGAACCTTGAACGCGCAAAGCGCTTTGAACCACTGATTTTCAATGTCTTCTGAACATTTGAGTGGCGATAGAATCTGAATATTTTTTTATACCTTTGCGGCAATGGAACACATCAGGAATTTTTGCATTATAGCACATATCGACCACGGCAAAAGTACGCTGGCCGACAGGTTGCTCGAATTAACCGGAACCCTTACCGAACGCCAGCTCCAGGACCAGGTGCTCGATAATATGGACCTCGAGCGCGAACGTGGTATCACTATCAAGAGCCATGCGATACGAATGGATTATCTGCACAAAGGCGTTAAATATGAGTTGAATCTTATTGACACACCGGGTCATGTCGATTTTTCGTACGAAGTGTCGCGCGCTATAGCTGCCTGTGAAGGCGCATTACTCATTGTTGATGCAACACAAGGCATACAGGCTCAGACTATATCCAATCTATATCTTGCTCTTGATCATGACCTGGAGATTATCCCGGTAATGAATAAGATGGACATGGACTCAGCCATGCCAGAAGAAGTTGAGGACCAGATTATTGAACTGATCGGTTGCAAACCTGAAGATATTATCCGTGCCAGCGCACGCACAGGCATGGGCATACAGGATATACTTGATGCCATAATCAGCCGTGTTCCGGCTCCCAAAGGAGATCCGAATGCTCCATTGCAGGCACTTATTTTCGATTCGCTGTTTAACTCGTTCAGAGGGATTGTAGCTTACTTCCGGATTTTCAACGGGCAGATACGCAAAGGCGATTCCGTGAAATTTGTTAATACCGGAAAGGAATACCGTGCCGAGGAAATCGGGCTGCTCAAATTAGAACAAAAACCTGCGGATATGCTTAACTGCGGCGATGTAGGGTATATTATCTCAGGCATTAAAACAGCCAAAGAAATTAAAGTCGGCGACACTATTACTCATGTGAACAGGCCTTGTGCCAAAGCCATCGAAGGATTTGCAAATGTAAAGCCCATGGTTTTTGCCGGGCTTTATCCCATCGATGCCGATGATTATGAAGAGCTTCGTATAGCCATCGAAAAGCTTCAGTTAAACGACGCTTCCCTGAGTTTTGAACCCGAATCATCGTTAGCGCTTGGTTTTGGTTTCCGTTGCGGATTTCTGGGTCTGTTGCACATGGAAATTGTACAGGAACGCCTCGATCGTGAATTCAATATGGACGTAATCTCTACGGTTCCGAACGTAATGTATAAAGTGATTACAACCAAAGGAGAGGAAATCGAGGTTCATAATCCTTCAGGAATGCCTGATACTACGTGGGTTGACGATATCTATGAGCCCTTTATTTCGGCCCAGGTGATCTCAAAATCGGATTACCAGGGTGCCATCATGAAATTATGCCTCGACAAACGCGGAACGCTGAAAAACCAGATTTACCTGACTCAGAACCGTGTTGAACTTAGTTTTGATTTGCCTCTGGGCGAAATCGTCATCGATTTTTACGATAAGTTGAAAAGCATCTCCAAAGGATATGCATCCTTCGATTACCATATCTCGGACTACCGTAAGGCTGACCTGGTAAAACTTGATATACTGCTTAACGGCGATCCTGTAGATGCATTGAGCACCTTGATTCACCGTGATAATGCTTACAGTTTCGGACACCGGATTTGTGAAAAACTTAAAGAGTTAATCCCGAGGCAACAATATGAAGTTGCAATCCAGGCCGCTATTGGTGCGAAGATTATTGCGCGTGAAACCATTAAACCTCTTCGTAAAGACGTGATTGCCAAATGTTACGGAGGAGATATTTCACGTAAACGCAAGCTGCTCGAAAAACAGAAAAAAGGCAAGAAACGTATGCGGCAGATCGGTAATATCGAAGTGCCGCAAAGCGCTTTCCTGGCCGTGTTGAAACTTGATTAAATGACTCTCAAACTGATTCTTTCCTTTATAAATGATTTAAACGATAGAAATAATTTCCGGACAATCCATTCAGCCCGGAAATTTTCATTTCAACTTTCATCAAATTAACTGAATAGTCCGTCAACAGATAAATATCTTTTGACGGTATTGTAATTAAAGGTAAGGTTTGTAGAGCCTGTAGGAATTTCAGGTAGTTCTTTAGCACCTATAACCAGTGATGCTAATGTTGAAATTTCCATAAAAATACCTTTTTGCCGGGTAATTTTCCGGGTATATTCATAAGTTTCTACTTTGCTTTCCAGGATTATCCCATCAATAAATCCGCTTTTATAGATTTGAGGCACAAAACCGGCACCTATGCCTTGTAAGGGATGAGGACCGGTTGAACCTCCATTGAGAACAGGCGATAGTTCCGGTTCCACGGCAAAATTTTTTACTTTAGAACATTTGCATGTAAACAGAGAGCCCTCTCGTTTTTACAGTAGGGCTTTTCAAAGTGTTACCTGTTGCAATAATTTCTATCAACAGTGCATAGCTAAGCCAGTCCGCAGGTGAAGGCTCATACAACAACATCTGATTACTGAGAGGGAAGAATGGTTGGCATTTGCTGCTTGATCTATCAAGAGTATGTTTTGTAAATATAGCATAAAACAACTTTCTGTTTTTTGGAAAGTCAGTTTTATTAAAGACATTTTTCTGTTAAGTAAGCTCTTTATAAATTAAAAACACATACAACAACACATCATAGTGTCGTTTGATAGACATAAATTTATCAGCATTTTCAGAAAATAATTATTTAAAGAATGAACCTACTACACCGATAATTATGCAATTTAAAATGAATTCAGATGGGATTTATGGGATTTTTTTTCAATAGGAAAAGGGCTTAACTGAATTGAGCGGAGTAGGAACGAAACAATTAATTAAGTTCATTTAAACTTAGCACCTGTTACAACGCGTAGAACTAATAAAATGATTATACTATTTTAGAATATATGTCGTTTATTAAATATCTGAAATTTATAGCCAAAGATGACAAATATTCTGATTGTTGATGATGATGTAACCTTTTGTCTGATGTTGAAAAAGCTACTCGAGAAACATCAATATCAGGTAGTAACTACATTTTCGCCTGAAGAAGTAAAACGAATTATCCGGAAACAATTTTTCGAGGTTGTTTTAACGGATCTCCGGATGCCAAATGTAAATGGAATGGATTTAATCAGGTTGATAAAATCCGAATCTACTGAAACACAGGTTATCATGATGACCGGATATGCTGATATCGCAACAGCAATTCAATCGATTAAACAAGGGGCCTATAATTATATACCAAAACCTTTTCAGCCACAAGAGGTCTTAAACCTTATTCAGGAAGCAATTGAAGCTACTGCGAAAAAGCATAAGGTGAAAAATCAAAAGAATAAAAAAAAGACTATTAATTTTATTGACGGAGTTAGTAAGGGTTTCATGCAATTGCAGGAACATATCAGATTAGTTGCTCCAACTCAGCTTTCAGTATTAATCACAGGCGAAAGTGGAACCGGGAAAGAATATATTGCCCGATCCATTCATGACTTAAGTGCATGCTCAGGAAAGCCATTTATTGCCGTTGATTGTGGTGCAATACCAAAAGAGTTGGTAGCAAGTGAATTTTTTGGTCACGTAAAAGGTTCGTTTACTGGTGCTGTTTCCGATAAAATTGGTCATTTTGAAGCGGCCAATGGAGGTACTTTATTTTTGGACGAGGTTGGAAACCTGACTTACAATACACAAATACAGTTGTTGCGCACTTTGCAGGAACGATTAATAAAACCAGTTGGCAGCAACCGGGAAATTCCGGTTAATGTAAGGATTATCGCGGCAACCAACGAAAATTTACAATTGGCACAATCCGAAGGGAATTTTCGTGAAGATTTGTATCACCGCCTGAATGAGTTTCAAATTCATGTACCACCAATTCGCGAACGAAAAGAGGACATTTTAATTTTTATCAATCATTTTCTTGAACAAGCAAATACTGATCTGAAAAAATCTGTTTCAGGCTTTGAACCAGGTGTTGAAGAAATCCTTATGGAGTATCACTGGCCAGGAAACTTGCGGGAAATGAAGAATGTGATTAAGCGCGCAACATTGCTTGCTCAGAAAAACCGTATCGGCCTGAATGAAATTCCCCAGGAAATATATTTGAAACAGACGAAAGATGATCATTTTCAGTTATTTAATGAACAGAGCGAAAGCAAATTGATACGAAAAGTACTGGAAACAACAGGAAATAATAAAAGTAAAACTGCCCGTCTTCTGAAAATTGATCGAAAAACGCTATATAATAAGCTAAAGCTTTACAATATCGAAGCACCCGATAAAGCATAAGATTAAATCGAGTAGGAAGTGAGGGATTATTTCCCTCACTGTCCTCTCACACCACCGTACGTGCCGGTCTGGCATACGGCGGTTTGTTAAAATAATGATGGCTGTGTCACAGTCAAATTTATGTAAGTGTCGTAAAAACTTACAT
>JBBSBT010000154.1:0-6945 GCA_038250985.1 Bacteroidales bacterium | reverse complement strand
TTTGTGAGTTGATGGTGTTGTAAATAGTTGAAATGTTTTGTTGTTGGACAGAAAACTGAAATCAGTAGATCGTCATAACCATAATCTCAGATATTATCAGAATGTTTCAATTGTTTTGTAAAACCTGGTTTAAAATTTCATCAAAAAAATTGCCCGATAGTTTTCGTACTCCCGTTTCCGTTCTCCTGTCTTCCGTCTCCGGTCTTCTGACTTCCGTCTCCGGTCTCCGGTCTCCCTTCTCCTGACTTCCGTCTCCGGTCTCCCGTCTCCCCTTAATACTCTTTTTCTTTTTTACTGAACCCCAGCGGGTTTTTGGTGAGTTCATTCCATTGTAAGCGGTTTTTAAATATCTCGCAGGCTAGGTAAGCGGCCGCACGCATCGAATCGGCCGAAGCCTGGTCTTTGCCGGCAATATCATACGCTGTGCCATGTGCAGGCGAGGTGCGCACATAAGGAAGTCCTGCGGTGAAATTAACTCCATCTTCGAAATTCAAAGTCTTGAAAGGAATAAGGCCCTGGTCGTGATACATGGCCAAAACAGCATCAAATTGCTTATACCCTCCTGATGCAAAAAAGCCATCGGCCGGGTAAGGACCATAAACCAGCATGCCCTTTTGCTGAGCGGCCTGTATGGCGGGCGTAATTATTTCCTGTTCCTCGTTTCCGATAAGGCCGCCGTCGCCGGCATGAGGATTCAGACCTAACAAGGCAATCCTGGGTTTCCGGATGCCAAAATCTTTACGAAGCGAATCCTCGAGAATCCTTATTTTATCCGAAATCAAATCAGTTGTAAGTGCCTGAGCCACCTGGTTCAATGCAATATGCTCTGTTACAACTCCTATGCGGAGGTTTTCACCAACCATAAGCATGAGATAGGAGGTTACCCCGAATTTTTCAGCAAGATAACCCGTGTGTCCTGTGAATGGAATATTGGCGGCTTCCTGAACATTATGTTTGTTTATGGGAGCGGTCACCATTACATCAATCAATCCTTTTTTGAGGTCTTCAACAGCGGCATTAATTGATAGTAAGGCCATTTCACCGGCAACAACTGTCGACTCACCAATATCAATTTTAACCTCTTTCTCTGTCAGGTTTATCAGGTTCGCTTTTTTAGGTGAAGCCTGGTCGGCCGAACGGATAATGTTAAAACTAAAATCCGGGATATTCAGCATTTTACGATGATACGAAACAGCTTTGGATGTGCCGTAAACAACAGGTGTAAAAAGTTCGGTGATGCGCAGATCGGCGCAGGTCTTGATTATTACTTCGTAGCTTATGCTGTTAATATCGCCATGGGTAATGCCTACAACAATGCGGTTTTCGTTTTCTGCAGTATGGATCATACTTTTCCTTATTAATTCCTCGGACGCAAAGATAAGCTTTTGCCTTTAGTGTAGATTTTTATGTGTTAAATAGTTCCTTTTGTTTTGTCATCGCAGGAAAAAAATGATTTTCCGGGTCATTGCACCATTTATTGCAAATATGAACAACCGAATATTTGAACCACATTACAAGAACGACTGCACGATTTTACGACTTTACGACTTTACGACTGCACGACTGCACGACCACACGACTGCACGACTTCACGACGGCACTTCACAATAACAACTTTATGGCCACTGTAACCCTGTAACTCTGAAACATTGAAACTTTGAACGCGCAGCATTGAACTCTGAACAACTTGAACAACTTGTATACTTGTAACTCTGTAACTCTTTAACTCTGAAACCCTGAAACTCCCGATTGCATCGGGACAAGCTCTGTAACCCTGTAACCCTGTATCCCGATAGCTATCGGGACTGAAACCCTGTAACCCTGAAACTCTGAAACTCTAAAACCCTGTAACCCCGTAATCTTATCCCTAGTTCTCCCCGAATGCTTTCACAAAATCAAAAAATAAACGTACTCCAACCCCGGTTCCTCCTGCAGTTCTGTAGCTATCGCGTTTATCAAGGAAAGCCGGCCCGGCGATATCCAGGTGAATCCAGGGATAGTCGGTGAAATGCTGTAGAAACTTGCCTGCAGTAATGGCGCCACCCACGCGGCCCCCGATATTCTTAAGGTCTGCAATTTCTGATTTTAATAACTCTTCATAATCATCCCAGAAAGGGAATTCCGCTATTCTTTCGTTTACGCTGAATCCTGATTTCACAAGTTTCGGAAAAAACTGTTCCGCATTATTATGCATCCCGGCCATGCCATACTTACCCAGTGCTGCTTCGGCTGCTCCGGTAAGGGTGGCAATGTCGATCACCAGCAAAGGGTCATATTTTTTTGCATACGTCAGCGCATCGGCAAGTATCAGCCTGCCCTCGGCATCGGTATTGAGCACCTCAACGGTAGTGCCGTCCATCATGGTAATAATATCTCCGGGAACGTAGGCATTGCCATCGGGCCTGTTGTCGGTGGCAGGTACAAGGGCTATAACATACACCGGTAATTTTGCCATCGCAATAGCATACAGGGCCGAAGCCACGGCAGCTGCACCCGACATATCACATTTCATGGTGTCCATGGAAGATGTAGGCTTCAGGCTCAGTCCGCCGGTATCGTAAACCACACCTTTGCCGACAAATACAATCGGTTTCCCGTTTACAGCTCCTTCGGGTTTGTATTCCATAATGCTGAACGTCGGCGGATCAATGCTTCCAAGGTTCACGGCCAGCAAACCGCCCATTTTCAGCGCCTCGATTTTCTGTTTGTTTAAAATTTCAATTTTTATACCGGATTCATTGGCCATGGCTTCAAATTCCGAAGCCAGCTTTTCAGCATTGAGTGACGATACCGGTTCGTTTATCAGCGAACGGCAGGTAAACACTGCTTTACAAAGAATATTAAGTTCAGTTATGTTTTTTTGATCAAGCCCGGGGCTCATGACTTCAATCTTTCGGAGCGACGATTCCTTATCTTTCTGATCTTTACGGTATTTCAGAAACTGGTAGGTGCCAAGCACCATTCCTTCGGCAAAAGCCAGTGTTTCGCCGTGCAAATGGTTTGTATCAATTAAACAAACTGCTTCAGTTTTGTGCTCATTAAAAACACCCAGCATGCTTTCGCCGGTTTTACGGGTCTTTTCAAGTTTTTTATCCGGCGTAGTCTTATTATCTGAATCAATTTTGCAGATAATTGTAATATGACCAAGTTTATTCAGAATAACCGTATTCTGATCTTTTTCGGCCAGCCGGCGCGTAATGTAATCCGTTTCCGATGTTTCGAAAATGCCTTCCGGCAGATCGGATATTTCAGTTACAAGGTATATATTGGGTTTTTTGTGGCTGATCTTTGTAGTACTAATTATTTCTGGTAGCATTATTATTGAATTTTATGTTTGGTTTTATTTATAATGAGTTATCCTGTTCTGAAAGAATGGGATTTGTGACTACTTTGTTCAGCAAGATACTTCATTTTATTTGATTGAATAATTTGCCTGCTGAGAGAATGCAGGTAATCTGCTGACTCGCCCTAAAATTTGTTTACAGTTTTGAATGCGATTGTACCCATCTGTCCTTCGGACATCTCCCCTTGAAAAAAGGGGAGAACCTACTGACCCCACTTTATTCACAATGCTAAATTCAAATATTTTTCCCAACTTTGATCTTTGCATTTTGACCGTTTGTCAAGCTTTTCTGCCCATCTCCCCATCTCCGTGTCTCCCTTTCCCCTTGACCCCTGTTCCTCTCATTTCCCCTATTACTTCCCGTCTCGCCCCATCGCTCATCCTCCCCACGTCTCCCTGTCCAGGCTGCGGTAATGAATTGCTTCCGCCAGATGTTCCGTCTTGATATCCGGGCTGTTATCCAGGTCGGCTATGGTGCGCGAAACTTTCAGGATGCGGTCGAAAGCACGGGCCGATAAGCTTAGTTTTTCCATAGCGGTCTTTAGCAGGTTATGGCCTTCTTCGGTGATAACACAGATCTGCCGCAACATTTTGCTGCTCATCTGTGCATTGCAATGGGTATTTTTGCTTTCCTTGTATCTTTCCTCCTGAATGAGCCGTGCGCGGGTGACTCTTTCGCGGATTACCGCGCTCTTTTCCGACTCCCGCAAACTAGTCAGCTCCCGGAAAGGCACAGGCACCACTTCAACATGAATATCAATGCGATCGAGTAAAGGACCCGAGATTTTATTCAGGTATTTCTGAACGATACCCGGACCGCACACACAATCCTTTTCAGGGTGGTTGTAATACCCGCAGGGACAAGGATTCATGGCGGCAATAAGCATAAAGCTTGCCGGATAGGTAACCGAAAATTTAGCCCTCGAAATGGTTATAACCCTGTCTTCCAAAGGTTGCCGCAGCACTTCCAGCACCGTGCGTTTAAATTCAGGGAGCTCATCAAGAAACAAAACGCCGTTGTTTGCCAGCGAAATTTCCCCAGGCTGTGGATTGCCTCCGCCACCAACTAAAGCTACATCCGAAATTGTGTGGTGCGGACTGCGGAATGGCCTGATACTGATCAATGAAGCTTCACGCTCCATTTTACCGGCAACCGAATGGATTTTAGTCGTTTCGAGCGCTTCATGTAAATTCAGCGGAGGTAATATGGATGGTAAACGTTTGGCCAGCATGGTTTTCCCTGCTCCAGGCGGGCCAATCAGGATTACATTATGACCACCGGCAGCAGCTATTTCTAATGATCTTTTTATGTTTTCCTGACCTTTTACATCGCTGAAATCGAATTCGTAGCTATCAAGGTGTGAATAAAATTCATCACGTGTATTAATAATAACCGGGTCGAGGTGAAGACTGCCTTCGAGAAACTGAATCACATCACCAAGCGTTTCAACGCCATAAACTTCAAGATCATTTACTATGGCGGCTTCGCGGGCATTTACCTTAGGAAGAATAAAGCCTTTGTATCCGTTATCGCGGGCTTCGATGGCAATCGGCAAGGCTCCTTTTATGGGTTGAAGGCTGCCATCGAGCGAAAGCTCACCCATAATAATATACTTATCCATTACATCAGTTATCAATTGCTCTGATGCAGCCAGTAATCCTACGGCAATGGGCAGGTCGTACGAAGAGCCTTCCTTCCGTATATCCGCCGGGGCCATATTGATTATAATCTTTTTGCGCGGAAACTTATACCCGATATTCAGCAAAGCAGCTTCGATACGCTGATGACTTTCCTTTACCGCATTATCGGGCAGGCCAACCATGGAAAACTGAATTCCCTGGTCTACATTAACTTCGATAGTTATGACAGTTGCCGTTATACCTTGAATAGCGCATCCGAATGTTTTAACCAGCATAAAAAGAAATTTAATAGCAGGTTAAAAGTACGCTATTTTTTCAAATGGAAATGAAGTATCTGTTTTAAATATTGAAGTCAAGTTTGCAAAACATTATCTCACCAAGGCCAGGAATTTACATCTTCTCTAGGATATAGTAGATTCAAGATACATGATAGTATATATTTCATTTTTTAAAATATTTAGCTCCCCAACCTCCAGCTTCTTCCCTTGCCCTCGCACCATAAGTACATCGGCATCCAAACTTATGAGTGCAATTTTCAGCTGGTAAAAGGTCTGCTTTCAAAGCCTCCTCTAATGAAATAGTTTTTCCATTTAGTTCTTTACAACATTCACATGAAGTAGTATCTGCTATTATTTGAATATCTAATGTTAAACCTGTGCTTTGAAAATTTAATAACTCCATTCTCATTCCTAACTTTTGCAGTTTCAAACGCTCTGCGGGTTTATCCTTTACAACTTCTGCCAATAAGTAATACAAAGCTTTCATAGGATAAAATGCAGAATTCTTTGCATGTCTATTTAATTCTGAATGGTATATTGACCAAAGAAAATCATCATACTTTGCCTTATCTCCAAATTTTTGATAATAATCCTTTTTGTATGCTATGAAATCCTTTTGTGGCATTCCCATATTACTCAGGGATGTCATTATTTCCAATTCTTTGTGCTGGTGTTCAGTTAGCAGATTAACTTCTTTTTCATTTTTCTGAACATATATAGTATTATTACATTCTGGACATTTCCTCTTTCTCATAGGAATTTCTTCAAATTTATACCCACAGTACGGACAATTAATTGATTTAATAATTGTTTTATTAAAAAGATTACTGAAGAAGTCCATAACTACAATTTTTATGTGATTACTCTTTTGTTAGTAGATTCAAGAAACAGGAAAGAATGTATTTCATTTTATCTGAATTTCTTTGAAGGATTTTAGAATTACCCATAACATCAGAACTATTGTAGTGATAGTAAGCATAATTCCAGTTATAAAGATAATTGATAAAAAAGAACTGATGAGATGGGTACAACTAAGAATAATTATTGAATATATAATTGTAACTATTCCGGTATAAAATGAAATTTTCGTTACCTTCTTTAGCACATCTTTCTGCTCATTAATTATTAGTACTCTCTGTATATTAATTTTCAATGTAGGTAAATGTACATAATCTGCGAATTCTTTTTCATTAATTAAAGAGTTCATTTCGTATATGATATTTGGTATTGATTCAGCACTTATAGAAGTTTCTAAATTTATTGAGCTAATTTTATTATATTTAAGGGAAATTAAATATTTAATTCTGGTCAAATACCTATTTGCTTCTCCAATCTGCATTTTCTTTAATTCTTGCAACTTGAATAATACAAACACCCCACTTAATGCAAGAAAAGCAGCAAGTACTTGTGCTATTGTACTAAAGGTGTAATACATTGAAGTTGAATAATCCATTGGGCAAAATTAATTTAGTTGAAAACTTAAATACAATTTAATTAACCACTTAAGATTAAAGTAAAGATACGGATTGGATTTAAAAATCAGTAACTAATCAGTTTAAAAAAATACTACGTTATTAACAAATTGCACTGTTGTGCCAACAGGTTACAATTAGTTAAAGTGTGGCGAATTGGAAATACACCGGTTACTAACATAAATTGTTGGTGCGCGTTGATAAATAAGCA
>JBBSBT010000153.1:0-6975 GCA_038250985.1 Bacteroidales bacterium | reverse complement strand
ATAATGTGAAAGATTTATATAAAACTCCGACTAAGAAACCGGTTTCCGGAGATGATATCCGGGACGCGATAGATAAATATTGTATGTTATACTTGCCTGATTATTAGTATAATATTTTTTTAGCCAGATAAATAAACCGGACAATATAATTATTCAAGGATTAAAAAAGTGATACCAAAATTTATGTAAATTCAAAAAATAGGGGGAAAATAATGTATATTTGTATCTATGATATGGTCTGATTAAATAATTGGATTACATCGTTGTAATGTGGGAAAGATCTTTGTGATTTTCACACCTATCAGGGTATAGGAGCCGAAAGGTGTCCTATACCCTCCTTTTTAATCGAATAATCATGCAACTGATTTTTCAAATACCTGTTATCGACTTACGCCAGGCAATGCATGCTGGGGAAACTATCAACGTTTGGCCTTCCCCTGAAATGAGTAAAGCCGGGATTGATGAGCATATGAAGAAGGCTCCCTTTATTCGGAACTTTGGTAAAATTGACAGCAGTCCTGAAGGTTATTATTGCAATATTAACTGCGTTAAATACTCCTACCTTTCGGAGAATGGCCTTAGTATAGGCAACACAAAAGCCCGGATTTTTGATAGTTTTAAACGATTGTATTCAGATGGCATATACACAACCAGGGCTGAATTTGGTTTTACAGATAACCTTGAAGCCCTGGCAGCATCCGGCGATTTAAATGAACCTTTGCAAATAATTGATGTTCTGAAACACTACATGTCATTGCCACTTAATGTGCAGGATATGAGTCTTATAACTGAAGATGATAAGGGTGCAGGAAACGGAGCTATTCATTCAAATAACTGGAGATCATATAAACTGGGTAATCTAGGTTCACTATTTGCAAAAAATTATTGCCGTGCCAGCATAAAAAATAAGGAGCAACCGCCAGGAGATGAATATGTTATTAATGGAGAAACATGCATAACACTGGCATATGCTGTTGGTAAAAACATTTTATTTCCTGCCAATTCTGAAAAATTGGATGAATTTACGATCGATGGATATTCCATTAAATTATTCGGGTACCAATGGTTTTTTGAAGAACGCACAATTAAAGTGTGGCTTTTTCAGCTCTCAGGATTTGAGGCATTGGAATCCAAAGTAGTAATGCTCGAACTTCAAAACAGGCGTGCTAATCTGTTTCGCCTGAATGCCGAAAAAGAAACCATACGCATAATGGCCAATACTATAAATGCAGAAAATGCTAATCCATCTCTAAAAAACTATATAAAAAAAACACCTGTAAAAATTTATAAGAAAGAACGTTTCTCTAACACGCAGGATGCAGTACGCAATTTTGCCTTACAAAGTGAACCGTCGAATGTACAATTTATAAATATAGAAGACCTCCGTAAAATACTTGATGAATATGGACTGGATAATTTGAAAACCCTGGAACAGGGAATGAAGACCACCCCGCATCAGAAAGTTATATTATTTATCACCTCGAATCCTAATAACACTGTACAAATTGATGCTGGTGAGCAGTTTAAAAGAATTGAAGAGATAGTAAACGAGAAACTTCACAAGATAGTAGAGAGCGGGTATGACAAATATTATTTTAAGTTTGAACCTAAATTTGGTGTGGAAAGAGATAAATTAATGGATATACTTTCTGATAATGAGCCTGACATCCTACATATAACTCTGCATGGAAGTGAAGAAGGCCTTATATTCCAGGACAAAACAAAAAAACGAGACCCTTTATCGGTAGAAGAATTTGTAGAATATATAAAGCTACTTTCCCAAAAAAAAACACTCGAGGTTATCATTCTTCTTGCCTGCAACTCCTTAAAATATGCCGAGGCGATCAAAGACTATTGCAAATACGCCATTTGCACAAATCATGCTTTTTATGATACAGCAGCTCAGGTGTATACAGAATTCTTCTATGAAAATTTATGTAAAGGTAAAGATGTAGCTTTTTGCCACGATCGTGCTGTGCTTGGTATAAGATTTAACAAGCCACCTTTTGAAGCTATTGATGATAAAGAAGTGTATAATATACCACAACTGATTTTTGTAAACCAACCACCAAAAAAATAATTATTTATGTCAACCGCTCAATCTCCGTTAACAAACCTTGGCTACAATCTGGTGGCCTTGCCAAAAACCGGTATACAGACCCTTTTATTACTTTATAAATCAGCCAATGGTGTAAGCTCTGTAGAAGCCACACTTAAAGACTTGTTTAAAACCGGCGATACTGCACCTCCGCAAATAATAAAGGATGAGTCGGCAGCTGATATTAAAGGTTTGGCAGAATTAGCCTTTGATGCAAAAGGAGGCGTTAAAATGCTTGACTGGTTGCTTAATAAGCTTAATTTAGGAAAGATGTCGGCTAATGTAAGCCTGAATGAAAGTTATGAAGTTACTGTTTCGTACCTCAATGTAAAGGAAGATAAAGTCAGCCTTCTGGAACTGGATAACTATATCAGCACTTCAAAACCAAGCCGGGAAAAATTTAATACCTTCAAAAATAAACTGGAGGATAATGAACTATACATCATAAACGCTATTCTCAAAAGCAATGACATTTCTGTTACTATTACTGCCAAAAATTCACAGGACATTGAAGCTGATGCCACCATTAAAGGCATTGTGGAAGCCAATGTAAGCGCTGCCCGAAAACAGAAAAATGCTATTGAGCTGGTATATAAAACAACCGAGGATAAGCCCATTATATTTGCTTTTAAGGCCCAACAAATTATCTATAAAAAAAAGAGTTTCTGGAATAACGAACCTGCCCGATTTTATATTAAAGATCAACAGGGTACCGTTTTGCTGTCACCCGAAGACATACCAACTCAACCCTTGCAAATGGGAAATGTCCTGGTCAACCTGTAGATCATTTAAAAATTGGTTGATTTATCAGAAGTGAAAGTGAAGAAAAGATAAAACACCACCTGCCCAATAAGACCCGGCTCCCCGCTACCGCACGAATCCTTTCGTGTGGAAAAATGACAATAATAAATTAGATTTCTGTTCGCTTTTTACTTTCCAACGTATGTGGCATCAATTCAATATAAAGAAATCCGAAACTATTCTGAGTTTCGTGGCCTGTAATTTCAAATGCAAGCCTTTAAAAATATAGAATGGTATGTTTATTCCCTACGCGAAAATACGGGGATTTTTGTTGTTATTCTATTGATATGCATGCCCTACGGGCAAAGCTTTTTTTTGAATAAAACGGATGAAGAGCCTATTTTACTGTCCTTTGCAATCAAATACGGCATCTACTACTGGTGCAGGTCTTTCTTTAAGACGTATGCAGGTAAGAATTTAATTTGATAGGGAATATCGGGCGAACGCGTCAGGAGATGTGCCCGAAGCAGAGTGAATATTTTTAAGATGCTTAATCCGTAAGGCCTCATATGTCAAAAATTAACAGCAACGATATTTTGTATATTTGAAGATGCAAAATAAGTTGAAAAATAAAATACAGAATATCCTTTCATGTGCTGGTAACGGCTAAAACACGGCAGGAATAGCAAAAAATGAAGGTGAACAGGTGGTATTAGAACGGATGGACAGGTAATAGCCCGTAGGGCTTTAATTTCAATAAAAGAAAATACCAATGAATTAACATTGCCCTTAGGGCATCAACAAAAACCAATACGTTATGGCTAACACCTACACACAAATTTATATACAATACGTTTTTGCTGTGCAAAACCGGATTTCGTTAATAAATGAGAGCTGGCAAACCGATCTGTATAAATATATGTCAGGAATTATCGAGAAACATGAAAATAAACTGTTCTCGATTAATGGAATGCCGGATCATGTTCACATCCTTATCAGCATGAATCCCAAACAATCTCCATCAGACCTCATGTATCATGTAAAACGAGGTTCATCGTTATGGATTAATGATAAAAAATTATGTTCCGGCAAATTTTCATGGCAAGATGGCTTCGGAGCTTTTTCGTATGGAAAATCACAAATTCCAATGATTGCGCACTATATTGAAAACCAACAGCAGCATCATAAAAAACAAACATTCATCGAAGAATATATTGATTTCTTAAAAGCTTTTGAGATAGAATACGATGAACGGTACATCTATAAACCAATTGAATAGAATGATATGTTAATTCCCTACGGGAAAATACGGGGATTTTTGTTGTTATTCTATTGATATGCATGCCCTACGGGCAAAGTTTTTTTTAAAGAAAATGGTTAAAGAACCTATTTTACTGGACTTTGAAATCAAATATGTCATCTACTACTGGTGCAGGTCTTTCTTTAAGACGTATGCAGGTAAGAATTTAATTTGATAAGGAATATCCGGCGAATGCGTAAGGAGACGTGCCCGAACCAAGGGAAATTTCTGCCTGATGAGTATTTCAATATCCCCCACATCAACGGCTACCAAATTTTGACCATATTTCTATTGTATAAATTTCTCTTTTAAATAAGTAAAGTCAACCGGCTTTGTTAAAAAATCATCTGCTCCCAGTTCTTTGGCTTTATTAAAATTTTCATCATCACCGTAAGCCGTTATCATCATCACCTTGGGTGGTGGTGTATCATACTTTTGCTTTATTTGTTTCAATAACTCCAGACCGCTCATGCCCGGCATATTGATGTCGGATAAGATCAAAACCGTTTCATGTACATGAAGGTTAAGATAAGCAAGTGCTTCTTCCCCTGAAAAGGCAAAGGCAAAATGGATGCTCTTGTCTCTTATTTCTTTCCTGAACCTTTGTTCAAACAAGGTTTGAATATCTCTTTCGTCGTCAACTACTAAAATTTTCATAGGTATCAATATTAGTTTTTTAGAATCTTTTTAACAGTAATATGTTTTTTATCCCATAAAGGCACAAAGCACACTAAGTTCATTTAATCTTTGATGTAAAGGATATTGCCAATTGTGCTCCGGCATATCCATGTTTAGCTTAAACAGGAAGAATAATGGTAAACTCTGTTCCCTCACCTTCCTTAGTTTCCACTTTCAGTTCGCCACCATGTGCCTTAGTGATGATTTCGTAACTCATACTTAATCCCAACCCGGTACCTTGACCGGAGGGTTTGGTAGTAAAGAAAGGTTGGTATATTTTATCCAGATTTTTTTGGGGTATACCGTTACCATTATCCTTTACTTTTATTAACACCTCACCCCGGGAGTGGCTTGTGCTAACTGAAACAGTTGGCTCATATGCCGGAATATTCATTTGTTTTTTTTCGTTAACTGCGTAAAATGCGTTTGTTATCAGATTTAGAATTACCCGGCCAATATCCTGTGGTATTACGTTTATCTTACCGATGCTTTCATCAAAATCAGTTTTCATGTTAGCATTGAATGTTTTGTCCTTAGCCCTTAAACCATGATAAGCAAGACGCAAATATTCATCAGCAATAGCATTGATATTAGTAGGTTCTTTAACTCCGCTGCTGCTACGACTGTGCTGAAGCATCCCTTTTACAATGGATTCAGCCCGCTTGCCGTGCTGGGTGATCTTTTGTTCGTTATCTGCAATATCATTGGCAATGGCTTTCACTTCATCCATATTGCCTTTCGCAATTTCCTGCTTCATTTCTTCTATCAATTCCGTATTTACTTCCGAAAAATTATTGACGAAGTTCAAAGGGTTCTGGATTTCGTGGGCAATTCCGGCGGTGAGTTCACCCAGAGAAGCCATTTTTTCGGCCTGAATGAGCTGAGCCTGTGCAGCCTTAAGTTCAATGTATGATTTTTCGACCAGCTTTGCCTGCTCAAGTTCCCGTTTCATCATACGTTGCCGCTCTTTGTTTAATAAGCGTTTGCGCTGGAACCTGTCGACTATAAAAATGCCCAGGATAAAGAGCAGGATATAAAAGATGTATGCCAGGTTCGACCGATACCAGGGCGGGCGTATTTCGAAACTGTATGTTACAGGCTCACTCCAAACACCATCCGGACTCCTGGCTTTGACCATGAAGGTATATTCTCCTGCGGAAATATTTCCAAAACCGGCAGTTGATTTATTAGTGACCGGACTCCAGTTTTTATCATATCCTTCCAACATATATTGATATTGAACCAGATTGGATCGGGTGGTCGCTATACCCACAAAATCAAAACTGACGTTGTTAAACGTATATGGCAAAACCAGGTTCTCGGGGATATGATTAAAACGGCTTACGCTGTCGAATCTGACATTTCTGTAATGGTCAATCAATGAATCACGGCCTGATTGGCTTAGCTGCCTGCCAAAAACGCTCATTTCATCGCCAATATACGGAGGCCTGAAATAGCGGGATTTTCCCATTCCTGTATTCCACGTTTTAGCCTGCTGCAGCGTGTACCAACTTATATTTTCATTATTCACTTTGATGTTTTGAATTAAAACCTTTAGAGGCTTCGTGCTTCTATGAACACGGTTATAGTCAAACCGCACCAGTTTATCGCTTGTTCCGGCCCAAATAATATTTTTACTATCCAGGAACATACTGTAATTGTTGCTCATATCATTTATCGGATATCCGGTTTTCTGGTTAAAATACTCAATACCATCCCTGGCAAATTGATGTCCGGAAAGCCCAATCCCTCCTTTTAGTACTGTAAAACCTAAGCTGGTTCCAATAAATATATTCCCGTGTGTATCTTCAATAATTCCATAAACCACGTCGTTCGACAAGCCTTCGTTGGTGGTATAGTTCTCGAAAACAGGTCCGTCTGAAAGTGAGTATTTTTTACTGGTCAGCTTATCAGCAATGCTTTTCCTGATCACTGAAATACCTCCGCCCCAGCTTCCGATCAGGATGTTTCCGGATTTATCTTCAGTAACATATGAAAGTTTATTATCAGTCAACCCCTGGGCTTTTGTAAAATTCATAAAAGTTTTTCCATCGAAAAGGCTTAATCCGCCGCGCGTTGCCATCCACATATTTCCTTTTTGGTCTTCGTAAAAACTCCAGACTGTATTGTGCACCAAACCTTGCCCTGTGGTATAATT
>JBBSBT010000152.1:0-6987 GCA_038250985.1 Bacteroidales bacterium | reverse complement strand
GGTGTTCAGAAATCAAGTATCTCACACATACTCTCCGGCCGTAATAATGCAAGCCTGGATTTTATTCAGAAAGTCCTTTTATGCTACCCGGAAGTAAATATGGAATGGCTTATGTTTGGAAAAGGTCCGTTATTCAAAGGCAGTGAAATCTCTGAAAAAGCTAACGCTGACGAGCATTTGAATGCGGTTCTACCACACGGTTTAACCTCTGTGGATCTGTTTTCTGATATGAATACGGTACATAGTACAGATTTTCACATGCAAAACGACTTGAGCAAAGAAACCATCCCTGAAGAGAATACGAAAAATGCGGACATGCCTAATCATGTTTCATTTCCTCTGATAGAAAACAAAACAGTTATTCCTAATACTCCAGGCGGAGAACCGGAAATTAAAAAAACAGGTTTAGAAAACAGTAACAGATCTACGAAGACTATAGTAAAAATCGTAGAATTTTATTCGGACAATACGTACAGGGAATATTTTCCCGGATAATTAATGCCTGTCGAAATGTGAAAAGAAGAAACCGGATTCAATCTGTGCATTTTCATCACTATCTGATCCGTGAACAGCATTGCGTTCAATTGAAGTAGCAAAAAGCTTGCGTATAGTTCCATCAGCAGCTTCTGAAGGATTGGTTGAACCAATCAATTTGCGGAAGTCTTCAACGGCATTTTCTTTTTCAAGAACAGCAGCTACAATCGGCCCTGACGACATAAAAGCAACCAGGCTGTTAAAGAATGGTCTTTCTTTATGTATAGCATAAAAAGCTTCTGCATCTTCCTTATGCAAATGGGTAAGCCTTAAAGCTTTGATTTTGAATCCGTTCTCAATAAATTTTTGAAGAATCAATCCTGTATTTCCAGCTTCAAAAGCATCAGGTTTGATCATAGTAAAAGTAGAAATTCCAGACATAATGTTCTTAAATTGGAGATGTGGCAAAGATAAGTTAATATTTATTAACGGTATAATCCATAACGTTTAAAATAGTAAATTTGCAAAAATTAAACTTAGATAATTAGATAACATATACGTCTTGGGCATTTCCGAATCTTCGATTTCTTATTTTAAACAACTTCTGGACGAAGCTACGGATGTGCTTATCACTACGCATTATAATCCTGACGGAGATGCCATAGGTTCCTCGCTGGCTTTATATCATTTCCTTATATCACAGGGAATTTCCGCTAAAGTTTTAATTCCAAATGAGCTTCCTTCATTTCTTATGTGGATGCCGGGAATTGAACAAACTGTTATATACACAGAAAATCCTGAACTGGGGAAGGACCTTATTGCTTCAGCTGATCTGATATTCTGCATGGATTACAATGCATTGAACAGGGTTAAGCTTTTTACGGATGAACTCAGGGCCGCTAATGCCACACGGATTATAATTGATCACCATATAGAGCCTGAAAATGAGTTCGATCTCATTTTCTCGGTTACAGCTGTTTCATCCACCGCTGAACTTTTATACCAGGTGATTGATGAAGCCGGATTTGCTTCCGGAATTACCAAAGAAATGGCAGAATGTTTCTTTGTCGGGATTATGACAGACACAGGTTCATTCAGTTTTGCTTGTAACCGCCCCCAAACGTTTGAAATAGCCGCTAAACTGATATATACCGGTCTGAATGTTGAAAGAGTTCACCGGATGGTATACGATACCTATTCCGAAAGCCGTATGCGTTTACTTGGTCAGTGCCTTGGATCAAATCTGAAAGTGTTGCCTGAATATGCTACTGCTTACATCTGGCTTACCAGGGAAGATCTGGAAAAATATGATTACCAGCAGGGAGATACCGAAGGAGTGGTAAACTATGCGCTCAGCATACAAAATGTTGCAGTTGCAGTACTATTTACTGAACGGGGCGACCGTATAAGGGTATCCATGCGCAGTAAAGGAGAGTTCTCGGTAAATGAGTTTGCACGTGCTCACTTCAACGGGGGAGGTCACCGTAATGCAGCAGGAGGTGACATATTAAAAACTATGCCCGAGGCTCTTTCCTGGTTCGAATCGTTATTGCCTGCTTATAGTGACGAGATTCATAAATCACTTGCCAATTACAAATAGTAAAAAGTATGATTCGGAATACTCTGCTTATTATTTTGACCTTGTCAGTATTTGCCATAAGCTCTTGCCGGAATCATAAAGAAGGTGAAGAAAAACGTAATTTAAACCAGGACCAGGTTACCGAAAAATTGATGGAGGCGAATAAAGCTGCCATTGAACTCGAAAATAAGCAGATAGATTCATTGATACGCGCCTCGGGATGGGATATGAAAGAAAAAGCTACCGGGCTCAGGTATCAGCTACTTGAAAAAGGAAGTGGTCCCAAAACATCGCTAGATAAATTAGTTCAGATCGAATATGAGGTAAGACTTCTTTCCGGTGAATTGATATACAGCTCGAAAGAAAAGGGTCCGAAAGAATTCAGGATAGGCAGCGGGGGAGTCGAAAGCGGACTGGAAGAAGGAATATTATTACTGAGAGTAGGTGATAAAGCCCGGTTCATTATTCCCTCATACCTGGCCCATGGATTATCCGGCGACCAGGACCGGATCCCACCAAAAGCAACTCTTATTTACACAGTAAAACTCATTGATTTAAAATAATTTAATAACAACTAAAATTAATAGAAACACTTTAACCGAAACACTAAAACGAAAATGAAAATCAGAACAATTATTACTTTAGGAGCCGTAATCGCTACACTGATGATTACTTCATGCTCAAAATACCCCGGCTTTAAAAAAACTGACAGTGGTATTTTTTACAAATATTATGTGAAAAGCAAAGATACACTGAAGGCAACCGAAGGTAGTATTCTTACCATGAACCTCAAATACCGGCTGGTTATCAATAAAAAGGATTCGGTATTATTCAACTCTGCAGATACGCATAAACCGTTTGAAATTGAACTTAAGAAACCGGAATTTAAAGGTGATATCTACGAAGCTTTCGGAATGCTTCATAAAGGCGATAGCGCTACTTTCATCCTCAGTGCAAAGGACTTTTTTACCAAAACGGCCAAATATCCTCAGTTGCCTCCCGGCATTGACAGCACAAGCAAAATATATTTTGATGTAAAACTTCTGAATGCTGAAACTTTAGAGGCACGTCAAAAGGCTGAACAGGCAAAAGCTGAAAAATTTAAAAGTGAAGAACCCGGAAAAATACAGGCTTATATTGTTAAAAATAAAGTTACAGCCGCACCTTCCTCATCAGGAATTATTGTTATCACACAAAACCCGGGCTCCGGACGTGCTATCAAAAATACTGATTTCGTGAAAATAAATCTCACGGTTTCGTCCATTGATGGCAAGAAAATTTTCTCCACACTGGATAAAAATAATCCTATCACATTTGAATTTGGAAAACCATTTGATACCAAAGGCTTCGACGAGGCAATAGCAACAATGAAGAAGGGGAGCAAGGCTACTGTTGTGGTTCCTTCAGCTATGGGATTTGGCGAAAAAGGGAAAAAGGATATGAGCGGGCAAGATATTATATCTCCTTACTCGCCTGTAGTTTATGATATCGAAGTACTGGATCTGAAAACCAAAGCTGAAAGCGAAAAAGCGAAAAAAGATGAAGAGGCAAAAGCCAAAAAAGATGCCGCAGAAGCCATGGCCAAGGAACCTCTCCTTATCCAAAAATATTTACAGGATAACCATATTACAGTTAAACCTTCAGCCAACGGTCTTTACTATGTTGAAAAAGTAAAAGGAACAGGACCTAAAGCTAAAGCCGGCGACAAAGTAAAAGTTCATTATACCGGTAAATTATTTAATGGTAAGGTTTTCGACTCATCATTGACCAGAAAACCTGTAGAACCGTTCGAATTTACATTGGGCCAGGGTCAGGTTATACCAGGCTGGGACGAAGGAATAGCAATGATGAGTGCAGGCGGAAAAGCTACACTTATTATTCCTTCAAAACTGGGATATGGTGAGCGTGGTGCCGGAAGTGATATTCCTGCCAATTCACCGCTTGTTTTTGATGTTGAACTGATCAGCATCAACGCTAAATAGATATAATTTTATTTTTTAAAAAATGAGGTAGCCTAACGGTTGCCTCATTTTTTTTTGCCACGGGCAATAAAATCAGGATTTAACAGCGAAGGTTTGTTATATAACACAGGCACACCCGTATTAGCCTGTTCGACACTGCAACCGGCAAAAAGTGCAACAGCATGGCCTGCTGCCGTATCCCATTCCATGGTGGGGCCGAAACGCGGGTAAATATCTGCTCCGCCTTCGGCAAGTGTGCAGAATTTCAACGAACTGCCCCTGGAAATAAATGAAACATCAGTATGTGATTTTTTCAAAGTTTCAATAAAGGATTCCGTTTCAGTATTCATATGCGAACGGCTGCCTAAAACAAGGTAACCTTCATGTCCGGCAACACTTGGAAGCTGCTCTGCCTGTATGTTAACCTGATTAAGGTTTTCGAATTTCCATACATCTGACTGGCTGATTGCCAACCTAAACGAACCAGCATGGCTTCCCCAGTACATAATACCCGGAACCGGAGCATATACCACACCAAATATAGGATGCTGATCGAGGATGAGTGCTATATTGACTGTAAAGTCACCGTTTCTTTTTACGAATTCTTTGGTACCGTCAAGAGGATCGACCAGCCAGAATTGTTTCCAGTTTTTACGGATCTCGTAGCTTGCATGATCGCCTTCCTCACTCAATAAAGGAAATCCTGTATCTGAAAGGCCCTGAGATATTATTGAATGAGCTGTTTTATCGGCGATTGTCAAAGGACTGTTGTCACTCTTAAGTTCCACTTCAAATGGCTCCTGGTAAATATTCATTATGGCTTTCCCTGCCATGAATGCTGTATGTAATGCTTTAAAAATAATGTCTTCATTAATTTTCATATTATCTGTTTAATTTCTTTTTTTCAATCAGTTCTTTGTAACCCAGCATTTCATCGCGCAGACGGGCTGCGTCAATAAAATCAAGTTCTTTAGCTGCTTTCTCCATCGATTTCCTGGATTGGTCGTAAAGTTTTTTAAGCTGGTCGTCACTCAGGTATTTAACAACCGGGTCGGCGGCAGCATCGATAACTTCTTTCTCGACATAGGCTTTCGGTACGGTTTTATATTCAATACTTCCCGAAAGGCCTGATGCTTCTATATTCTTGATTATCTGGGTAGGAGTGATGTTGTTCCTGGTATTATATTCAATCTGAATGGCGCGCTTGCGGTTGGTTTCGTCAATGGTCCGCTGCATTGAATACGTCATCTTATCGGCATAAAAAATCACCTTGCTGTTGATATTACGTGCAGCACGGCCGGCTGTTTGTGTGAGTGATTTCTCGGAACGGAGAAATCCTTCTTTATCCGCATCCAGTATGGCTACCAACGATACTTCGGGCAAATCCAGGCCTTCGCGCAAAAGGTTAACACCAATCAGCACATCAATAGCTCCTAACCTCAGGTCGCGGAGTATCTCAACCCGGTCGAGCGTATCAACTTCCGAATGTATATATTTACAACGGATCCCAAGCCTGAGCATATATTTCGAGAGTTCTTCAGCCATCCTTTTAGTAAGGGTTGTTACCAGTATTCTCTCGTTTTTTACTGTACGGAGTTCAATTTCATTTAGCAGGTCATCAATCTGGTTCAGGCTGGGTTTAACTTCAATCTGCGGATCAAGCAGCCCGGTTGGTCTTATAAGTTGTTCGACAACGACTCCCTGCGATTGGTTTAGCTCATAATCAGAAGGAGTTGCTGTAACATAAATTACCTGGCTCAGCAATGTTTCGAATTCTTCAAATTTAAGTGGCCTGTTATCAAGGGCCGAAGGCAGCCGGAATCCATATTCCACCAGGTTCTGCTTACGCGAACGATCGCCGCCGTACATAGCCCTGATTTGCGGCACTGTGGCATGGCTCTCATCAATTACCATCAGGAAATCAGAAGGGAAGAAATCGATCAGGCAGAAAGGCCTGGAACCTGAAATACGCCCGTCGAAATACCTGCTATAGTTTTCAATTCCAGAGCAATATCCAAGTTCCCGCATCATTTCAATATCATAAGTAACCCTTTCCTCCAGTCTTTTTGCCTCGAGCGGACGTCCTATTTCTTTAAAATAATCCACCTGTTTCACCATGTCAGCCTGTATTTCCCAAATGGCTTCTTTCATCTTTTCCTTTGAGGTAACAAAGATATTCGCAGGAAACACGGTAATTTCATTCAGTGTTTCGATGGTCATACCACTCACCGGATCAAAAGAATTGAGGCTCTCGATTTCATCTCCATAAAAAATGATACGGTAAGCTATATCAGCCGAGGCGGGAAAAACATCCACTGTATCGCCTTTCACCCTGAATTTGCCCCGCGTAAGGTCAAATTCATTGCGCGAATACAAACTTTCGACAAGTGCATTAAGCAGCTTGTTCCGGCTGAGTTTATCACCTTTGGCAATATGTAGTACTTTGCTATTAAAATCTTCAGGATTACCGATACCGTAAATACATGATACGGAAGCAATTACAATTACATCACGCCTGCCTGAAAGCAAGGCCGAGGTTGCACTCAGTCTTAGCTTTTCGATTTCTTCGTTTATCGAAAGGTCTTTTTCAATGTATGTGTTTGTAACGGGAATAAATGCCTCAGGCTGATAGTAGTCGTAATAGGAGATAAAGAATTCAACCGCGTTGTCAGGGAAAAACTGCTTGAACTCGCTGTACAATTGGGCAGCGAGGGTTTTATTATGACTGAGAACCAGGGTTGGACGTTGAACCTGTTGTATTAGATTGGCAATTGTAAAAGTTTTCCCCGATCCGGTTACACCCAGTAATACCTGTGCATGATCTTCCCTTATAACGCCTTCGGTTAGCTGCCTGATGGCTTCAGGCTGATCGCCGGTTGGAAGATAATCGGATGTCAGGTTAAATTTCATTCGTTTCTTTTTATAGATGTTTGCTTTACTGTTGACAGCTTATACTTCTCAATTTTAATTTTT
>JBBSBT010000151.1:0-6994 GCA_038250985.1 Bacteroidales bacterium | reverse complement strand
TTTTGGTCATGCCAAAGTTGATTTTGAAGCCAGCAACACGCTGATCCAGGAATATTTTGCAACAAATACAGGACTGAATGTTGTTACCGGATTTATTGGCAGCACATCGCTGGGACAAACAACCACTCTGGGGCGCAGCGGTTCCGATTATACGGCATCTATACTTGGAGCGGCATTACAGGCGGATGCTATCGAAATCTGGACCGATGTTGACGGGGTAATGACGGCAGATCCAAAGTTTGTAAAGGAAGCACAGAGTATCGAACAGTTGTCGTACAACGAAGCGATGGAAATAACGCATTTCGGAGCTAAAGTCATTTTTCCTGCTACTATGCAGCCGGCCATGGCACGGGAAATCCCAATCATGGTGAAAAATACTTTTAATCCATCCCATAAGGGAACCCTGATATGCAATGAATCAGGCAAGGGGACCGGTTTTATTAAAGGGATTTCGTCGCTCAGGGATATTTGCCTTATCAATATCGAAGGAAGCGGGATGGTTGGTGTTGCCGGTGTTTCTGCAAGGATGTTCAGGATACTGGCCCAGCACCAGATCAGTGTTATTCTGATCAGCCAGGCATCGTCCGAACATTCCATTTGTATTGGCATTATGCAGGAAGAAGCTGAAGAAGCCGTTCATTTGCTGCGAAAGACATTTGCCGAAGAGCTTCATTCAAACCTCATTTCCGACATTAATTATGAGGGCGAACTTGCCGTTGTCGCCGTTGTGGGTGAAAACATGCGCCGGATGCCGGGTGTTTCAGCACGGGTGTTTGGTCCGCTTGGGCGCAACGGGATTAACGTAAAAGCCATTTGCCAGGGAAGTTCCGAATTGAATATTTCAATCGTTATTGAATTTAAAGATCTGAAGAAAGCGCTTCGCGTGCTGCATCAATCCCTGTTTAACTACGAACTTCTGCAGTTGCATCTTTATATTACCGGAACCGGCGTAATTGGCAGCAAATTGCTCGAAATGATCGAAAGCCAGAAGGAATCCCTCGCCAGGCAAAAAATCCTGCTAAAGGTCTGCGGAATATGTAACAGCCGTAAAATGATTGTCAGTGAGGAAGATATGGAAATTAAAGGGTTGAAGAATGCACTGGAAACAAATTCAACGATATCCGATCTGCGGGTGCTGACAGATAGTATTATCCTTCAGAATCTTGAAAACAGCGTTTTTATTGATGTAACGGCATCCGATGAACCTGTAAAATATTACAACGAATTGCTTTCGAACAACATAGCGATAGTAACCGCCAATAAGCGGGCCAACACACAAAACATGACCAAGTATATGCAATTGCATGGATCGGCAAAGAAAAGGAATACTCCTTTTCATTACGAAACCAATGTAGGTGCAGGATTACCGGTAATAAACGTGCTGAAAAGCCTTATAAACAGCGGCGACCAGGTGAATAAAATTGAAGCTGTGCTTTCGGGAACGATGAACTATCTTTTATCGGAATACGACGGGAGCAAACCTTTCAGCGAACTGGTAAAATTTGCCAAGGAAAACAGCTATAGCGAACCTGATCCGCGCGACGACCTTAGCGGGATGGATGTGGCACGAAAATGCCTGATCCTGGCCCGCGAATGTGGGTGGGCGATTGAAGAATCGGATATTGAGGTGGAACCTCTGATGTCGCCCGAAAGTGCAAACGCTAAAGATGTGCCGGGCTTTTTCGCCGAACTGAAAAATTACGACAAACCCTTTCATCAAAGATATGAAGCGGCTAAGTTAAAAGGGAAAAAGTTGCGGTATGTGGCTTTGATTGAAAATGGCAAGGCAAAAGTGTCGGTTATGGAAGTAGATGATACGCATGCTTTTTACAGCCTCCGCGGAACCGAAAACTGCCTGAGCCTTACCACAAAATACTATGAGCAATATCCATTGGTTATCAAAGGTCCGGGTGCGGGTGTAAATGTGACATCAGCCGGGGTTCTGGCCGATATTGTGCGGATAGCTGAAGGACTGAAACGTTAACTACCGAAAGGGTTTCAGGGTTTCAGTCCCGATCCCGATAGCTATCGGGACTATCGGGATACAAAGTTACAAAATTATCCATACTCCTTATACAAACTCCTTATACCTTATACCTTATACCTTACTCCTTATACCTTATACCTTACTCCTTATACCTTTCCTTACAACTTATACCTTATAACTTATACCTTACTACTTACCACCGACCAGCAAAAAATACCAATAAACAAACCAACACTACAAAGCAGCTATTCATGACTAAATACAAATCAGTTACCGCTTTTGCGCCGGCAAGCGTTGCCAATGTAGGCTGCGGTTTCGATATTATGGGCTATGCAGTCGAAGGCATTGGTGACAGCGTAACGATTCGGGTTCAGGATGACACCGACAATTCAAAAATTATTTTATACGGGCTTTATGGTCATTTAACTCCTGCCGACAGGAGAAAAAATACGGCCGGCGTTGCTATTGATGCCTATTTAAAAGCTATAGGTAAAAACGGTTCAAATCTGAATATTACACTTGAAAAGAATATGCCATTAGGCAGCGGAATGGGCAGCAGCGCCGCCAGTTCGGCGGCAGCGGTATATGCCATAAATCACTTGTTTGGCAATCCATTGAGCACCATCGAATTAGTTCCTTTCGCTATGGAAGGCGAACGTGTGGCCTGCGGCTATGCCCATGCCGATAACGTAGCTCCTGCCCTGCTGGGAGGATTTACCCTCATCCGAAGCTATAATCCCCTTGATATTATTCCCGTTGCCGGTCCTGACGATTTATATTCAGCTATCGTGCATCCGCATATTGAACTCAATACATCCGATTCGAGAAGTGTATTAAAAAAGGAGGTTTCGGTTGAAAATGCAATTATCCAAAGTGCCAATACGGCCGGTTTTATGGTTGCCCTGATCAGGGGAGATTACGAGTTGATGAAAAGGTCTATGTCGGATTTGCTGGCCGAGCCCTACCGTATGCAGCTTATCCCCGGCTTCGACGCAATAAAAAACGCCGCCATGTCGAACGGAGCGGTGGGTTGTGGCATATCCGGTTCAGGTCCATCCGTTTTTGCTTTATGCAAAGGAGAATCTACTGCAAGGCTGGTCGCAAAAGTGATTCAGTACGAATTTTTAAAAATCGGTCTTCTGAACGAAGCCTATGTATCAAAGGCTAATGCTGAGGGAACACGAATTGTTGATTGGGTAGAATTTGATTAATTACAGGGTTACAATGTTTCAGGGTTTCAGTCCCGATAGCTATCGGGATACAGGGTTACAGGTTACAATGTTTCAGGGTTTCAGGGTTTCAGGGTTTAAGAGTTACAGAACATACAAACAACCAAACTCTTCAAACATTCAATCCCATCAATCTAATCAATCCCCTCAATCACATCAATCCCATCAATCCCATCAATCCCATCAATCTTATCAATCCCATCAATCCAATCAAACCCATCAAACAAAACATCAAAAAGTCCACATGAACTACTACGATATAAAAAATCCCACCCACCAGGTATCCTTGAAAGAAGCGGTATTAAAAAGCATTTCGAGCGATTCCGGTTTGTATATGCCTGAGCGGATTCCTGTTATGCCGGAATTGTTTTTTGCGAACCTGCATGACATGAATTTACAGGAAATTGCTTTTGAAGTTTCGAAAGCTATGCTGGGCGATGATATACCGGATAAAGCATTAATAAAAATAGTAAACGAAGCGCTCTCGTTTCCAATCCCACTGAAGCAACTGGACGATAATCTTTTTGTTCTTGAATTGTTTCATGGCCCCACATTGGCTTTTAAAGATGTAGGAGCCCGTTTTATGGCCGGTCTTTTTCAGTATTTCCTACAGGATGATCAACGGGATGTGGTTATATTGGTTGCCACTTCGGGTGATACCGGGAGCGCTGTTGCAAATGCATTCTTTAACAAAAAAGGTGTAAAAGTGGTAATACTTTACCCTTCGGGCAAGGTCAGCGGCCTGCAGGAAAAGCAATTAACAACTATGGGCGGAAATATTACAGCCCTCGAAGTGGATGGGAATTTCGATGACTGCCAGCGTTTGGTAAAACTGGCTTTTGCTGATAAAGAGCTTAACAGGCATATAAATTTAACATCCGCAAACTCAATAAATTTCGCCCGCTTATTCCCACAATCCTTTTTCTATTTTCATGCCCTTTCACAGTTAAGCAAAGCGCATAAGCCTGTAACGATCAGCATTCCAAGCGGGAACTTCGGCAATTTGACATCCGGCCTGATTGCTAAAAAAATGGGATTGCCCGTACAGCAGTTTATTGCAGCTACCAACAGCAATCATGTTGTTCCCGATTATTTGAAAAGCGGCGAATATCTCCCCCAACAAACCATTCATACTATTACCAATGCCATGGATGTAGGCAATCCGAGTAACTTTCCGCGTTTACTCGAAATATACCGGAAACAACATAAGGCTGTTGCCGCCGATATACAGGGATATTGGTTTAATGACGATAAAACCCGTGAGGCCATGGCGGAAATTCAAAATAAGTACAATTACCAGTGCGATCCGCATGGAGCGGTTGCCTATGCAGGCTTAAGAGCATCGGGCCTGACAAATCAGCAAACCGGTATTTTCCTGGAAACAGCACATCCTGCTAAATTCCCCGATGAAGTAGAAAAATCAACTAATCAAAAAGTAATGGTTCCGGCTGAGTTAATGGAAATCCTTAACCTGGAAAAGAAATCAGTGAAACTTCCGAACAGTTACGATAGCCTGCTGAAAGAGCTTCAGCAGATGTGTTAAGCAAAAAACAGGCCGGCCGGGTTCAGAATTGCTACTTCATGATTAAAATACCTATCAGCAAACCGATTCCCACACCGCTGAGAGCCGTAAGGAGTTTCTGGCCCTTCGCATTCCACTTCGCCTGCTGTATATAGTTTTGAGCCATATCAATGCTTTTCAGCGATTGGTCAAGGGTTGTCTGGGTAAATTCCAGGGTCTTCTGGGTACCGGCAAGGGATTTCTGCGAATAGCTGATCAGGTCGAGCGAGACTTTTTCGGCCTGTTTGCTGTTATCGAGCAATTTATTGTATGCCTGCTCATGTTCCGTTAATCGCAACTCATACGCTTTCAATAATTTGGTACACACTGAATCCGTTCCTGTAAGTGTTGCTTTATGGATGTTTTTATAGAAATTATACCTGATTACATTCATCAGGTAAACGCTGTCAGGCTCAACAAGGATGGTATCGCCCTTCATAAAAAGCAGGGGCGAACCTGTTGATGTGACATAATCAGCCGAAACTGTTTTCATATTATTGCTCTGACTATACAAATCAGTGAATGATGCTGAAAGGAATACCATTAAGAAGATGAGTTTTTTCATATGCCAGGATTTTTATATGGTTTGTATCCCTGTCTGCAAAACAAACCGGAATACTCCACGGTTTATATCAAAACATTTTCCGGCAACGGAATATTTACAACCGCCTGCCAGTTAATTTGATGGCAATTTCAGATATCGAATTTTTTAGCTACTGCAATCAGACTATCTTTTGTGCTCTCACTCTTTTTAATATCAGCTTTAAATTGCAGCAATTCATTCCAGTCGTTTGCTTTCTTTTTTTGTTCTTCCAGCTCCAAAAGTTCACGATCTGCCTTTAAAATTCTTAATTCGTTTGCACTGAAGTCCAGCTTTTTCATCACACCTTCAATTGATTGCTGTGCATTGTGCAGACTGTCGTTCACAACCTTCACTTTGGCACTTACATCGTTCAATGTTTTTACAGCATCATTCAATTTACCATTGCCTGTAAAAACAATATACAGCAGCACTACTAAGATGATTACGGTAACGATACTTAAAATTTTGTTAATGTCTTTCATGGTCAGGCTGTTTTAAACAAGTTTATAAAAAATATGTCCCACAAAGTTTCCATATAAACACTCAAAACCCTTAAATTGTTTTTTCGGCACTATAGTATAAAAATACGACCATTTCCGGCCGAAAGCAATCTTTTGAAAAAATATATGTAATCTATCTGGTTGTTTGTCAGATACTAATATATGTGGGTGATGCTTGCCTTTGAAAAAAGAAATACTGATTTATAGACAAATTTCTCCATAACCCAGCATCGTCAATGGACGAAAAGTTCCTGACGGAATGTATTATTTAGAAAAATGGTTGAGAAGAAAATAATGTGCTAACCTGTAAATGCTGATCAGGATATTTACCTGGCCGGTGGTACCGATATAATTTTGGGCGTCGAATTCAGTGTATCGGCAATCTTGTACAACTTAATTGTTAATTCCTGGTCTTTCACAGCTTCCTGAATTTTCATATCAAGAACCTTATCGATGTATTCCTCTTTAAGTTTGGCATTTTCGGTTTTTAAGTCCATTGAAATAAAAACAAAAATACTCAATGCCACGGATATAAGCAGAGCGATAAGGGCCATCAGCCAGGTAAGACCATTAAACCTGGGGCGTTGTGATGATTGGGTTCCGGCATCCAAATCAGTAAGAGTAACAATTTCGTTATCGTTCGACTGAACGCTTACATTAACCGGCATATGGCGTTCAAGCAGTTCTTCAAAATAATCGGCAATGGTATCCTTTATAAGCGAATCCAGTTCCTGCCTCAACGAAGCATAATGAATATAGCGGGTAATAAGCAGCACGGTGAAACTTATCCGCAGCGATCCTTCCCTTTCTTTGTACCCCAGGAAATAGATACGTGTATTTTCCCTGATTGAAATACTTCTTTCGATATTAGTCTGAATAAAATCGCTGATAGCATTATCGGTTCCCGGGAGGTTATTTCGCGATACTTTCCTGAACGGGGTTAGCTCATCCTTTAATATACCCATCATTTCCGGAAATGAAGAGTCCTTATCCCTGATGCGGATGGAATATTCAATTTCGCGGATGGAGACAGCGGCATTGCTATTGACCTTATGTTTTGTATCCTTCCTCGAAAACATGGATAAAAATGAGTTGTTGTTAGAGTTAATTGACAAACCTGCAAAAGGTAATATT